>JBJTXG010000336.1:0-3711 GCA_046082125.1 Ferruginibacter sp.
GACACTGTTCAGCAGATCTGCTCCAATTGGTTTATTCAAATGTACCGAGGGTACATCAAACCGGTATCGGGTAAACCAATAGGGATCCAGCCTGATATCGAAAGCCTCACGCAGTTTCAATAAATCTTGTTCAAATACAAATAAATGATGCAGGTTCTGTTGACGGTGAATAAACGCGGCTAATTGAGCCAGTCTGATGGTTGGAAATCCCGAAGGACGCATTCGCAAAAAATACATTCGGATCGATGGGTCAACAGGTCCCTGAACAATAGTACAATAGGTTTGCCAGCATGCTTTCGCATAGGAATCAGCTTCTGACCCATTCAATAAGCCGGCTTTCCCCATGAACAACGACTCCAACTCGTGCGATGAAAACGTATTTTTTCGGATTGTTCGAATGGGCCATGTTTCAGCAAATTGCTGAAATGAGTCCACATTGACCGAACCACCGAACGTGGCCGCCAGCCGTTGCCAGCAAACCTCCTCCCAATCCACACCCTTACTTATCTGTTGCCGTACAGAACTCGCTTTTTCCTCCAATCGTTCAATGAGCAACCGCTCTCGCATCTTTTCCCAATGAATCGGATCGGGTACGATGAATTGATTAGCGCAGGGAATCGCGGTACCTTCCTGCATCATCCGTTCATACTGAACAAGTAACAGGGCCGGAACGCGACTCCCCAACACCAACGTCGGAAAAGGCAACGGCGTTTCACCGTCATCTTCCCATACGACATGCAAAATCACATTAGCATAGTTCGGATCGCCCGAATGCCGGTGCTTAACCCAGTCAGAAGCCTTCACATGAACCTCCACATGCCCCGCCCATAATCGATCGTCTAATCGTAACCGAGCATCTAAAAAATCGGGACCCTGACTTTGATTGTGTACTCCGGCTTTGAGCACCGAAAGTTGCTTGCCACAGGTTGTCATCAACTCATGCGCATAAAACAACTGGAACTTCCAAACATACTGTATGATTCGCTCATCCATAGTCGACACAAAGATGTGCCAGTCTATCTAGCAACTCCAAGTGAAAATAAACAGAAAAAGATGGGAAAATAAGACCTGAAAGCCGTTGAAATCACCAGAGAAAAACAAAAAAATCAAAAACGCAACCCAAACCCTTTCTCATGTAATTTTTGTACTACCCGAGAAACCGGCAAGCCCATCACATTGTAAAAATCGCCGGTAATCTGCTTGATGCCCACCACACCAATCCACTCCTGAATACCATAGGCCCCCGCTTTGTCAAATGGCTTATACTGATCGACATAATAGGTGATTTGCGCTGGCGTGAGCGCATGAAAAACAACATCCGTTATGTCTTGAAAACAATCATAGGTTTGTTCGTGATAAATACAAACACCTGTGATAACCTGATGATGATTGCCCGACAACCGGTTGAGCATCTGAATGGCATGGGTTCGGTCGTTAGGCTTTTCCAGCACCAATCCATCACAAACAACAATGGTATCGGCGGTTAATACCAACGTGTCCGGTTGATGCCATTGAACAATTTCTTCCGCTTTTTTCTTCGCAAGAAACAAAGCGACCTGATCGGCCTGCAAATTGGCAGGATAGGTTTCATCAGCATGACTGACCACAACCTCAAACGGAATGTCCGCCCATTCCAGTAATTGTTTTCGACGAGGGGACTGCGAAGCCAGTAATATCTTTTTCATAAACAAAACCCGTTTAAGCAACCAACAACATAGATAAAATACCCGCCAGCATGATCCATTTCATACGCAAACTCAATCGGGCAAAATCACTCGGGGTGTTGGCTTTTTTCACATCCACCAACAAAAAGAGCATTGGAGTAATCAAAAATACAACCGAGTAAAACACACTCCAGCGCCAACCGTCATTCCAGGCAAGTAACTGCAGCATCAACAGCATGGCTGCTGATATAAAAATCCAAATGGCCACAAACATCTTAGACACGGGGAATCCCCACACAATGGGCATGGTCTTGCAACCGAATTTCGAATCGCCGGCTACATCTTCCAAATCTTTTACTACTTCCCGGATCAAGGTAGTCGAAAAGGCAAATCCGGCATACAACATCGTTTTTTTGAGCAAACCGGCCGTTTCAGCCGACCACAAATCACCCGAATAAATAAAGCGACCGCCCACCAATAAATAACCTACAATCAAAACCCAGGCCGTCATGAATGAGATGATCAAGTTGCCAATCAGCAATTGTTTCTTAAACGTGGTAGAATACAACCAAAGCAGAAAAACTACGGCCAGGTTGCCTAACCCAATCGACCAGATGCCCGTTTGATAACTTACTAAAAAACTCAATGACAGGCCTGTCGTTGACAGCAAGAGATGCAGTAACATAACCGTTCGCCGACGAATCACGTTATCTACCACAACCCGATCCGGCTTATTGACATGATCAATCCACACGTCAAAATAATCATTAATGGCATAGCCTCCGGCCGCAATGCATACAGAAGCTACAATCAAACAGCCCATCCAAAGAGAAGAAACCGTGACGAGTTCAGGCATAGACCGCTCTCCTATCAGCGCAAAAAAATAAACGAATTGCGTAAGGGCAATAAAAACAAGATTCTGCCAGCGAATTATTTGAAAAAAACCGGCCATCTGCTTCATGATAAATCCAATTTGGAATGCTTACACCGAACGAACAGTTCCTTCCGAATGCCATAGATCTTGTAATCGCATGATTTTCTCAATCAGGTCCCGCACGCAACCCTCTCCGCCGTTTTTTCCGGAGATATAAGACGAAACAGCCAAAATCTCGGTAGCAGCATCTTGCGGACAACAAGCAATCGCTGTATCTCGCATGACTTCCAGGTCAGGCAAATCATCACCCATAAACGCTACCTGATGACGTTGTAGTCCCTCCGTTTGCATAATTTGAGTAAGCAGCTGTTTCTTATTGGACACACCGGTATAAATACTCGTAATACCGAGTTTTTGTAATCGCAAAACAACGGCCGGATCATCGGCACCGGAAATGATCACAATTTTCAGTCCCCGTTTGACCGCCAGTTGCAACGCGTAGCCGTCGCGGATATGCATCGTGCGCGCCTGCTGACCATCGGCAAGCAGTAACAAACTACCGTTCGTGAGCACCCCATCAACATCCAACGCGACCATGCGCACATCTTTTAGAAGGGCCAATACGTTCATGAAGTAAAGGTAATTATAAAAAATCGGGAGGGTCCGGTTTGTTATTTCTGATTATCGCGCCACTCGTACACCCAACTGCTCTGAATCATTTCTAGATGGCCTTCAGTGCTCTCCTCCGGCTTCCCGGCAAAATGAGGAATCTGCAGCACCCATTGGTGTAAATCGGTAAATCGAACCCGATATATTTTACTCTCTGTAAAATCATCGCCAAATCGCTCATATAGTTTGAGCGCGATGTCTTCGTGATCCGACCAATAAATGGGTGGTTCGTATGTCATGATGGTGGTTTATTCGCCTAGAAATTGTGTTTGATCCGGAAGCGTCACCTCGATGATGCCCGAGCCTGCTTTCAATAAACACTGACAGCCCAGTCTGGAATTGAGACGCGGATTGACCGCGCGGTCGATGAAATCTTCTTCTTTATCGGATAGCTCTTCCAGAAAATCTTCCCCCTGATTCACATACAGGTGACAGGTACTGCAGGCACAAACACCGCCGCAGTTGTGATGCAATTCGATATTGTTCTTTAAGGCTACTTCCAAC
>JBJTXG010000337.1:0-14992 GCA_046082125.1 Ferruginibacter sp.
GCGGAAATTGGCATGGTCCGGATCGGCCAGTATTTGCTGATCGGCCGGCGTTGGATTTATGATGGTTTCTGACTCCGATTTTTCAATGAAGTTGTCTTTATTTAAATACCGCTGGTTGATACCAATCAAATCACCCGCAGTAAGTAAAGTGAGCGCACTGGTTACTATTATCCCCGGGATTTGTTTCCGTGATCCAAAAAAAATCAGTGCACCGGCGGCAGATAAAAAGAACAAGGTTCGTAAAAAGTCATCGTTAGCTTCTTGTTTACGATCTTCTCGCAATGCATTCATCAGGGGTTTCCCCTGTTGAGCGCCACCTAAATAACGCTCAACAATATCCTGATCACCTTTCCCTTTGTAATCGGCAGATACGTTTATGAAAACGAATAAAAGCAGCACAATGGCAGCGGTTGAAAGTAACGCCATGGACACCTTTTTACTGGCCTGTTTTATGGGTTGATTTTCAAATAGAAGGGCTTGTAAGGCAAGCGCACCTAGTAATGGAAAGCAAAACTGTGGAATAACCATGGCCATACTAGGTGCCCTGAATTTACTGTACAGCGGAAAGTAATCCAGCATGAATGCGTTAAAGGCATAAAAATTATGTCCCCAGCCCAACATGATACCGAATAGGGAAGCCGCCAATAGCCACCAGCGTTTCCAATCATCCACAAAAAACAATCCGCAAATAAAAAGGAGGCAGATGATCGCACCAAGGTAGGGAGGGCCCGAAGTCGTTTCGTCCAGATTCGACATGCTTCCCCAGTAGGAAAATTGGTTGGCAATAGACAAACCCTGTTCCTCCCCGGCACCCATCTCCGAAATTTTTTCAACGACCGACGAATGGGATGCATCATGTTCGTTTCCGCCATTACTACCTCCGTATAAGCCTGGCACGAGAAAAACAAACGTTTCCATTTTGCCCATGCTCCAACGTAATGCATAATCTTTATCCAACCCACCGCTTGTTTTGACTTTGGTGGTATCGAGGGTTAATTTGGAAACACCGCCCCGCATGGTTTCTTTTGAATAGTCTAGCGTGGGGAGGGTATTAATTGCCGTACATCCGATGCCAATTAGTCCACCTACCAGGGTTAGCATTAAAACACGGGAAGCGTGGGCCAGTTCTTTGGTCAGAATGGCATGAATTAAATAAGTAATAAACAAGATGGCGGCTATCAATGCCGTGTAATAGGCTATTTGCAAATGGTTTTGACCAATGAGCGTTGTTGAAAAAAAGGCTACCACCGTTAATCCAAGTATGTATTTTTTTCGTTGGAGTAAAAAGATGCCCGCGAAAATCATGGGGGCATACGCCATCGACATCATTTTAGTGTTATGCCCGGCTTCAATGATAATAGGATTATAGGTTGCGAAGGCGTAACCAACTCCGGCCAATATGGAAACCCAAGGGCTGATACCTGTTGCAATACACATCAGGTAGAAAAACAAGGCCGCGAGAAAAAAGTAATGAGCCGGTTCCGGTAAACCGAGTGTAAAGGCTTTATTGATCCATTCGATGCCTTTACCGATTTTCTCGTTACCGTCCATCGCAATCTGGTAAGTAGGCATGCCGCCGAACATGCTATTCGTCCACAATGGAAAATGGCCATATTTCTCTTTATAGTCAAACGATTGTTTACTCATGCCTTTCCAGCCAACGACGTCATGACCTTGGTTAAATTGCATCGTTGATTTAAAGGCAGGCGAGCAATAAATCAGTGATAATAAAAGAAAGACAACCAGCGCAATCAGATGTGGATACAGGACTTTCAAGGAAGGGAATTTCATTTGAATCAGTTATTCAGCAAAATAACAGCATTTTTAATAACTTAGTAGCTGTTATTCAGCCCTGACGCTGAATTTTTGCAAACTCAACACCAACATTCGACTACGTTATCGGTAAAGTCTTTACCTGCTCAGTCGTATCTGGTTTTCACGCTCTTTCGTTGGATTGTTTTATCAAAATGACACGTTTTTAGACAAATGTGACACGCTTGTTAATTTGAATGCTCACATATGTCACATAAATTGTTTTTTGCATAAAATAAAATTGTCAAGTTGGAATCATTCAACTTGGGTCGAATGTGAAATATGTGATATGCAAAAGGTTATTATTCTATATCAAACCAAATCCCAGGTAACGGCATTGAAAAAACAATGGCAAGAGAGTTTGCTTGTTACAGACACTATTCTGGATATGCCATCTATCGATGCTGTGAAAAAATGGTCGGTTATGCAGAAGATGGATTTGATAGTCCTGTTTTTGGTACAGGACAAGCTGACAAAAAAAGAGTCGGACTTACTGGATCGGTTGCATATGCTTGACAAGGACATTATTCTCATTGGTAAAAAAGGGACTGAGGTTCGACATTTATTGCGCTACAATATTGTTGATTTCCTGCCAATTCCAGTGGCCCACGGGGACTTGCTTTCTGCATGTAACCGAGCTGCGGTTCGGATAGGCCGGAAACAACTGTATAAGCAATGGTTGCTTACAGTGAATCAGCAGCAAAATCATGGACATACAAACAATCGAAAGATTGCGGTGCCAACGGTTGAGGGCTTTGTTTTTATCAAACTGCAAGAAATTGTACGATGTGAGGCAAATGGCGCTTATACGTACTTGTTTACTTCCAAAAAAGACAAAGTCATTGCATCCCGGAATATTAAAGAATATGAGGATACGCTGCCAAAAGACATGTTTTTCAGAATCCATAATTCCCACTTGATTAATGTTCATCGTATTCTGAAATACAGTAAAGGAAGGGGTGGAACGGTTACCATGGAAGACGGTACCCAAATTGAAGTGGCCAGTCGTCGACGGAGTCAGTTTTTAAACATGTTTCAATAGTCACCAAGAATTTTATATTTCAAACAGGATTCAATAACTTTGCCCCCCAACATGGTGGTTGTAGCTCAGTTGGTTAGAGCATCAGATTGTGATTCTGAGGGTCGTGGGTTCGAGCCCCATCATCCACCCATTTTATAACCCGGTTTTACCGGGTTTTTTGTTAACAAAACATTAGTAGCCAGCCGAAAATGCTGAATCGGTCTTCCATCTATTTTATACTATTTTTACAACATGCAAAAAATTGCAGCGTTCATTATGAGTAAACGAATCATACCTGTTGTTCTTGCGGCCACCCTGTTGGGTGTCCTGTTCACATTTCGCTCTGTCGGATCGGGCTTGGAAGACGATCCAAAAGAGAAACATGCCAAAATTTTAAGAAGAGTGGGTTTGTTTCTTAAAGAGATGCATTATAGCCCGCAACAACTAAATGATCAATTCAGCAAAACAGTATTCACAGCTTTTTTAAAAGAGCTGGATGACGACAAAAATATTTTTTTGAAACCAGACATTGAAAAGATGCAACGTTTCGAATCAAAGATCGATGATGAAATCGAAGGTGCACCCCTAGAGTCGTTCTACGGAATCCACGAAGTGTATACCAAGCGGTTCAACGAAACAGTAGTGCTCTACAAAAAACTCCTTGAGCACCCATTTGAATTCAACACGGAAGAAACGTATGAAGCTGATTCCGAAAAACTCGGTCATCCACGCAATGAACTAGAACGAGAGGAGCGCTGGATGAAACGACTCAAATATGCAACCCTCTCGCGGATGGTGGATTTGATTGAGGACCGGGAAAAAAACAAAGAAAAAAAAGATTTCATTTACAAAGCCGATTCCACACTGGAGCGGGAAGCACGCGAAGCGGTAAAAAAACAAATGGATCGGTATTTTTCTACCCGAAAAACCCGGGAAACGGTCGATGAGATTTTCAGCAAGTTCATTAATGCTATAACCAGTTCTATGGACCCGCACACGAATTATTTTCCGCCCATTGATTTGCGTTCATTTAATGAATCCATGAGTGGGCGATTTTTTGGTATCGGTGCCCAGCTGAAAGAGGAAGACGGTAAAATCCTAATCGCCAGTCTCGTAAGCGGCGGTCCGGCCTGGAAAGGGGGAGAATTGAAAGAAAATGATGAAATAGTCAAAGTTGGTCAAGGCGCGCAGGAACCTGTCGACGTTACCGGATACTCTGTTTCGGATGCCGTTAAATTGATCAGAGGCTCCGAGAAAGGGTCCGAAGTTCGGTTGACTGTCCGCAAATCCGATGGCAGTCTAAAAGTGATCAAACTCATTCGAGACAACATCAAATTGGAGGATACATTTGCCAAGTCAGCCATCATCAACGGAAAAAAGAAAATCGGATATATCTACCTGCCTGAGTTTTATGCCGATTTCGAACGCATTGACGGTGCCCGCTGTGCCCGAGACGTGGAGAAAGAGATTCAAAAACTGAAAATGGAAAAGGTGGACGGCATTATCATGGATCTTCGTGGAAACGGCGGCGGCTCTCTTTATGATGTTGTTCAGATGGTCGGCTTTTTCATTCCCTCCGGTCCCGTGTGTCAGGTGAAAGGAAGAGGAAATACTGAAAAGCCCAATGTTTTGCAAGACACTGATGAGCGGTTACAATATGGAGGTCCACTGGCTGTCATGGTTGACGGGGGCAGTGCGTCGGCATCCGAAATTTTTGCAGCGGCCATACAAGACTATAAACGCGGCGTCATTATCGGAAGCTCGTCCACATACGGAAAAGGTACCGTGCAACGGAATGTGGCGTTGGATCCTAATCAGCTCATTCCTCAGAATGATGAAATGGGCAGTGTGAAAATGACCATTCAAAAATTTTACCGGGTCAATGGTGGCGCGACTCAATTACGCGGCGTGACTCCTGACATTATTCTCCCAGATCGATATGACTATCTTAAATACAGAGAGAAAGACAATCCTTCTTGTCTCCGTTGGGATGAGATCTCCAAGGCGAACTATACCGAGTGGACCGGATCACCCTCCGTGCCGGCATTATTGAATAAAACCAACGGTCAGCCGCATTCAAGTCCTGCGTTTGTTCAGATCAGACAAGTTATTCAAACAATTGATTCACTTAGTCAAAAACCATACTCCCTGAATCTGGAAACGTTTCGAAAAGATCAAAAACGTATAAAAGAGTTATTCAAATTACTGGATGAATATGCCAAACTGAAAGAGCCGCTCTCCGTTGGCAATATTCCGTCTGACAAAATCGATATCGAAGCTTCCGGTGACGCTGATAAAAAGGAGAAAAATACACAATGGCTGAAAATCCGCAGTACGGATGTATATATTCAGGAAGCGCTTCGAACAATTGAATCGATGATTGAATAGAAGGTTTATTTATCTGATTGAAACGGCTCGTCCGTATCATTAGGTGCTATGGATATCGTATGATCCAGGTTACTTGCGGCTAAAATACACATGAAATATAGCCATGTAACACTCCCGGCAAATTTGAATCCTTCCTCTAAAATTTGGGATACAAGATAGTCCCATGGTAACTTCTCTTGAAACGTATCCGTGAGGATTGACAAAGCCATCAGGCCGGTTGACATTAGAAAGGCAAAAGGATTCGTTTTCAGGATTACATCAATATGACGAATTAAAAGAAATAAACCGGTTATAACATAAAAAGCGTAACAAATCCATTGATTGACATATCGGTCATGCAGCAGAAAAAAGTCATCTAAGAAAAGAATCAGCGAGAAAAGACAAGCCCAACCCAACGTATCATTATTTTTGTGAACGCATTGGACGTACACGAAAAAACTGATGGAAACAGCGGCAAGCCAGCAAAAATTACCCAGATTAGACAACAAGCCTGAAAAGGCAGAATGACCGCTCCATTGTGCAGGGTCTCTTAATGATTCATTTACCGAAAATCCCTGAAGCCACATGCTGTATAGGATTAATCCAAATAAAAAAAGGGCTAATAGAACGATTAGGCCCGTTTTTCTTGCTTTTTTTTTCGCTTCAAAAATGAATCGGATAACGTCTAAAATATTCATGTGATTGGTGAATTTAATCGAGGAAACAAAGCTCTTCAACGTTCTTGAATCAATGCTTACCAGATACGGACCCGCAGGCTGTCGGGTAAATACAATCGATTAGTTGATGTAACGCTAAAAGCCTGATAAAACGGATCTGTGCTACTAAACGGTCCATTTACACGGTACTTGGCCGGTGAGTGGACATCGGTCATCAGGTAGTTTTTAAGCTGTTCGTCGCGGATATGCCCCAGCCAGCCAAGGGCGTATCCCATAAAAAACCGTTGTGCCGGTGTATAGCCGGCAATGGATTTATTTTCTTTGAATTGATTGGTTTGGGTGAATGCCTCATAGCCAAGCAAAATACCTCCCAAATCAGCTATGTTTTCCCCGAGGGTCGCTTTGCCGTTGATGTGGTATCCTTTAATTGGTTCAAAAGCATCAAACTGTCGAATCATTACATCGGCGCGTTTACGGAAGGTTTCTTCATCGGAAGCCGACCACCAACTTTTTAAATTTCCTTGTGCGTCAAACTGCCTGCCCTCATCATCAAAACCATGGGTGATCTCATGACCAATCGTACTCGCTCCTCCGTATCCGTAGACCACCGCATCGTCCACTTCTTCGTCGAGATATCCGGGTATCGTGAATATGCCGGCGGGCAATACGATTTCATTGTTACTGGGATTGTAGTAGGCATTGTAAGTTTGCGGATACATACTCCACTCATCCCGATTGACCGGCTTTCCAATTTTAGCTATCTCGTACGCATGCCACCACTGCCGGCTGTTCATATAATTGATGACATAACTATTGTTGGAGATGTTCATGGCTGAAAAGTTTTTCCAGGTATCGGGGTATCCCACCTTGCTTTTCATGGTATTGAGTTTTTCGTACGCTTTTTGTTTAGTGCTATCACTCATCCAGGTCAGGCGTTCGATGCGGTGGCGCAATGCTTCTTTTACATCTACAACCATTTTGGTATAACGTGCTTTAGCTTTTTCATTGAAGAATGTACTCACATAATATTTGCCCATTAATTCACCCATGGCATTTTCTTCGGCCTGGATTACCCGCTTCCAGCGCGCTTTACGCTGTTTAGCGCCACTGAATTGTTTGTTGAATTCAAAAGAGGCTTGTCCATACGCATCCGGCAAGTAGCCCGCCATGTCGCTTAATAGATTGAAACGCAGGTACATTTTCCAGGTAGACAGTGTGGTTTTGCTCAGTTGCTGACTTAGGGCTTGATAAAATTCAGGTTGACCCACAATCACGGTATCCAGTTGGGTAATACCATAGGTTTGCAGGTAGGGTTCCCATTGAAAAGCTGGTGTCAACTTATTCAGCGACAACACGGTCATTTTGTTGTAATTTTTATATGGATCGCGCAGATCTTCCAGTTTGCGATGCGAACGAGCTAACTCGGTTTCCATGGCAAAAATGGCCGCAGCGGCTGATCCTGCCTCTGTTGCCGGCATGCCGGATAAGGTCAAAATAGTTTGAATGTATTTTTTGTAGGCGGCCTGTATGCGGATAGTGGAAGAGTCGGTTTTAAAATAATATTCCCGCTCCGGCAGTCCAATACCACCTTGATATAGCTGGTAGGCCATCTTGTCGCTGTTCATTGCATCCTGGCCAACATAATCACTGAATAGGGTAGAGGACCCATTTTTTTTCAGGATCGCACCAACTTGGAGCAGCGAGGGCACATCCTGAATAGAATCAATTTTATTTAACAAGGGTTGTAGTGGTTTCAATCCATTTTTCTCGATGGATACTGAGTCCATGCCGGATGCCCAAAATTGACCGATTTTTACCAACGAGGGGTCGTCATTTTTTGAGTCCGCAGCGGCTCGCTCACAAATCTCCCGTAACCGTTTCTGATTTTCCTCAATCACCAAATTACCGATACCCCAAGAAGACTGTTCATCTGGAATCGGGTTACGTTTGATCCATCCGCCGTTGGCAAATTGAAAGAAATCATCGGCCGGTTGAACCGTTGTATCTACATTGGCGGCTACCACATCGGGTTTTTGTGTGTTTTCTGGACGACAGGAATACAAAAAAAGAATAGACGATATTAGAATCAAAACGGGTTTCATGACAAATCAATTTGATGAATGAACGTTGCAATGTGCGTACTACACGAAACTAAAAATACGGGTATTTTTTTGATGACTAATTCCCAAGAACGAAGAGGCCGGTGAAACCGCCTTCATTATGGTATCTTTGGGAAAATCGTTTGCATGACTCCGGAAAGAATGAAACGCCTCACCGATGTATTGGAAAAGCGTCAGTTTGATCTTACCATTGTACTTGAAAATGTAACCGATCCGCATAATATCTCTGCCGTCATGCGTACCTGTGATGCGGTGGGTATCCAGGAAATTCATATCCTGAACACCCGAATTCCCCGCCATCAAAAATGGGGCAGTAAAAGCAGTTCCAGCGCCGATAAGTGGCTCACAGTCCATCAATATACCGACTTGGAAGCCTGTGTGCAAACCTTGAAACAATCCGGCTTTTCACTGTTTTCAACCCATCTCAGTGCCGATGCCGTTTCGCTGCATGACATGGATTTAACCCGAAAAGTCGCTCTGGTATTTGGCAATGAGCATAGTGGCGTAAGTGACGAAATGCTGACACTTTCAGATGGTAATTTTATCATTCCACAGGTGGGCATCATTCGCTCGCTGAATATTTCGGTGGCGTGCGCCGTAACCATTTATGAGGCGTTTCGTCAGAAATGGCAGGCCGGTCATTATCAGTCACCAAATAGTCATGACGAAACCTATAAAACACTTCAGACAGTATGGACGCCTCAACAACCGCATGACTAATCACGGCCAACCACCCGCAGTGTATGGCGAATTCGGTTCACCCGATGGATCAGTTCCTGTCGATCAGGGTGCAGGATGGTCGCATGGCCCATTTTACGACCGGGCTTTACCTGTTGCTTACCATACAAATGAACAAATACGTGTTCCATTTGAAGCACCTCATTCAATCCTTCATAGGTGGCTAAACCGGTAGCATGATCCGAACCCACGATATTGACGAGTGCAGAGGGCATCACCATACCCGGATTACCTAAGGGATAGCCGGCAAGTATGCGAATCAACATATCAAACTGGCTGCAATAATGCGCTTCAATAGTGTGATGGCCACTGTTATGAACCCGGGGCGCCATTTCATTGATTAGTACATTGTTGTTTGAGTCTATAAAGAGTTCGACGGCAAAAATGCCCGGACTTTTTAACTGGCGTACAGCCGTTCGCGTGATGGCTTCCGCTTTCCAACGAACTTTCTCATCTAGTATGGCCGGTGTAATCTGGTAATTCAACATATGGAGATTGGGATCAAAGACCATGTCGGTTATCGGGTAAATCACTTCGTTACCTGCTTGGTCAACCGCCATCATGCAGGCAATTTCCCGTGTAATGGTTACTTTCTTTTCCAGTATCGATGGCGCGTCAAATGCGTTTGGCAGATCAGCCGAGGTGTTTATCATTTTGACGCCTTTTCCATCGTAACCACCGAGAGCTAATTTTTGTACGGCAGGCAGAAAATGGGCAGCAGTAGCTGCGTCCGGTCTGTTTTGTGTAATGAGAAACGGACTGGTGGGTATCTGGTTATCCTGATAGAACTGTTTTTGATGGATCTTGTTCTGAATGATACGAATAGCACTTGGACTTGGGCAAACGAAAACACCTTCTTGCTCCAGCTTTTCTAGCGCCTCCATATTTACTGATTCGATCTCGATGGTAATCGCATCCAATCCTTTGCCAAATGCGTAAACGGTATCAAAATCGCGAATATCACCGCAAGTAAAATGGTGACAAAGATGTGCCGAGGGACATGCCGGGTCGTTTTCGAGAACATGCATGATCAGCGGATAATTGGCTGCTGCTTGTAGCAACATACGGCCAAGCTGACCACCACCCAGGATACCAATGCGTTTCATCGTTCAAAGATACAGATGTCGATTAAGCGAAATGCCCACTTTTTTTTAACGCATTGTTCATTTCTTCTACTCCTCCTAATTTTATGTTTTCAGGCAGAATGACTAATTTTATCCAACGAAAGCGAACCATGTGTTCAGGCTCTTTTTGCGTATATGCATGGGATATCCAGGACCGGTTCGAACTATCATTGGATCGTATACAGGCCTCCTGTTAACCCTTTCGTTTTATTAAAAAATTTATTTCATGTCTGAACATACAACGGCAATCGACACCAATAGTCAAACCGGCATTGACTTTTTGCCACTCCATGGTACTGATCATGTTGAATTTTATGTTGGGAATGCGAAGCAAGCCGCTCATTTCTATAAAACAGCTTTCGGTTTTCAATCGTTGGCATATCGAGGACCGGAAACCGGAGTCATGGATCGTGTAAGCTATGCGATTCGGCAAAACAAGTTGACGTTTGTGCTGACTACACCTCTCAAGACTAATAATGCTATCGCAGACCATATCTATAAGCATGGGGACGGGGTGAAAGTGCTGGCCCTGATGGTTGATGATGCAACAGATGCCTGGCAGCAGACCACGCGCCGCGGCGGAAAATCATATATGGAACCCACAACCCTGACCGATGATCAGGGGTCGGTGGTATTGTCGGGCATTCATACGTACGGGGATACCGTGCATGTGTTTGTTGAGCGGAAAAATTACCAGGGCGTCTTTATGCCCGGCTTTCGGTCATGGCAGTCCGATTATAATCCGGCAGACACCGGGTTACTCTATGTAGACCATTGTGTGGGAAATGTAGGTTGGAACCAGATGAACCCTTGGGTGAAATTTTACGAAGACGTGATGGGGTTCAAAAACATCTTATCATTTGATGACAAAGATATCTCTACTGAATACTCAGCACTGATGAGTAAAGTCATGAGTAACGGCAATGGGTACGTGAAGTTTCCTATCAACGAACCCGCTGCTGGCAAAAAGAAAAGCCAGGTGGAGGAGTATCTTGATTTCTACAACGGCGAAGGCGTTCAGCATGTGGCGATTGCAACCGGTAATATCATCGAAACGGTTACGGCCCTACAGCAGCGTGGTGTTGAATTTCTCAAAGTGCCGGATTCATACTATGACTCCGTGTTGGATCGCGTAGGCTCTATCCAAGAAGATCTTGAGCCACTGCGAACGCTGGGCATTCTGATCGATCGGGATGATGAAGGGTACTTGTTGCAGATATTTACCAAGCCGCTGGAAGACCGGCCAACCTTGTTTTTTGAAATCATTCAACGCCGCGGTGCCAAAAGCTTCGGTAAAGGAAACTTCAAAGCATTGTTTGAGGCGCTAGAACGGGAACAAGACGCTCGTGGAAACTTATAAAATGAATACGGCCTTGAACCGAAATATCAAACGAGTATTAAGTATTCTGCTGCTACTGATTCTCCGATTGCAAACGACCGGACAAACGCAATCAGAGCCCTCTTTGGGCAAAACAGACCTTCGATTGCTGACACAATACAAGCAGGTTGCTGATTCATTGCAAAAGCAATTTGAGCGTAAACAGCTGGCTTTTCCACCCAAAGCCATTTACCTTCGGTCATTCAAGCTCGATAAACAATTGGAGGTATGGGTACAAACTGATAGTGCCAAAACATTTAAACTCTTCAAAACATACAAGGTTTGTATGCAAAGCGGAAGTACCGGACCCAAACGGATGGAAGGGGATTATCAGGTGCCGGAAGGATTCTACCACATTAACGACTTTAATCCGAACAGCAGTTTTCATTTATCGTTGGGCGTGAATTATCCGAATGAGTCGGACAAACGGTTGAGCGATTCGATTCGGCCGGGCAATGGTATTTACATCCACGGAAATTGCGTGTCTACGGGCTGTATCGCCATTGGCGATCAGCAAATGGAGGAAGTCTATGTGCTTGCTACGTTGGCTCGCTCTCAAAACCAGGACTTCATCCCTATCCATATTTTTCCGGTACGATATTCAGTCAAGAGCTCGATGGATTATTTGAATAATGCCATGCGGGACGACGTGGCATTGCAACGATTCAATAAAAATATCCGAATGGGGTATGATTATTTTGAGGCAAAAAAGAGGTTACCGATCATAGCAGTGAATGACAAAGGTGAATATCTTTTTTATTAATCAGGTTGTTGACTTTCGCATGATGAGCTGTACAGTTTCTGGCGTACGTTGTTCCATGATAATATCCCTTCCTGCAGTCAATGCGTTCAAAATATTTTGTCGATAATGTCGGATTGTCAATAGTTCTAGATTCTTTTCGACGATCACCTCAAAGGAGTTGGAGGCCGCAAGGCAAAGTTGTTCGATTCTATCCGGATGATCTTCGGTGATGCAAAGTAACGATATAGCTGTGTTTTGTGTAATGATTGGTTGTATGCGAATATCCCTGAAAAGTGATTGAAGTTGACTAAGAGGATCATCGCCGATGAATGAAAAATCGTGTGTGCTGAATTGCAGCAGAACCAGGTTTTCCTTCTGCACCAGAATAGGGGGCAATTTTTTTTCACCTTGTGCCGATATAACTGTGCCTTTGGCGTTTGGATTTAAAAAACATCGAACATGCAGCGGTATATTTTTATTTTGTAATGGTTTGATGGTTTTGGGGTGGATGACCTGCGCGCCGTAGTAGGCCATTTCAATCACTTCCCGAAACGATAAAGCATGCATGGCCTCCGCTGCCGGAAACTTCTTTGGATCCGCACTCATCACAGCCTCGACATCTTTCCAGATAGTAACGGACGTGGCCTGCAAGTAACTGGCCAAAACAGCGGCGGTGTAATCACTGCCTTCTCGTCCGAGTGTGGTACTTTCATTCTCTTCCGTACTTCCAATGAACCCCTGAACAATAACAATATCGTTTGTATCAAAAAGCCGGCCGATGTGTTCTTGCGCTTTTTTTTCAGCGAATGCAGTGAGTATGCCGGCATTTCGGAATTGATTGTCTGTTTTAATGACATCACGAATATCGAGCCAGGCGACCCGGTTATTGGTTTCACGTAGCCGATAATATAAAATAGTGGAACTCAATAATTCGCCGATGCTCACGATCTGATCATAATAATAATCAAATGGTCTGACGGGTTTGTCTTGCAGCAACCATTCGACTTCCGTGAAAAAATCAAGGAGCTGGGTCTCTGCCTCTTTCCAAGTTTTTGGATGCAATTGTTTGGATAAGGTTTGATGGCTTGAACGGATACTCGAAAACAACGACAGGGCTTGTTCCTGATCGCCGCGATAATAGGCTTGTACAACGGATTCTAACGCATTGGTTGTTTTGCCCAAGGCGGATACCACAACCAGCCGTTTTTCATCCGCGAGCTGTTCAATGATTGTAGCGGTATTGTTGAATCGGTCGGCAGACTGTATACTGGCACCTCCAAACTTGAAAACTTGCATATTCATTAAGGTTTGACTGATACGGAACGGACACTGGTGATGATAGCGCCTAAAATCAGTACATTTGAGTTGTAAAATTAATTGCTTTTCTAAAACGGGAACACTTTATGCTGGTTAATCGAAAAATTCAGACGCTGGATGAATTCACCATACAGCAAATGCGCGATTTTCCCAACGCTACCGGAGAGCTGGCCGGATTATTACGCGATATCGGGTTGGCGGCCAAGCGAGTGCATGTGGAAGTGAACAAAGCCGGGTTGGTCGATATTCTGGGTGATGCCGGTTCGATGAATGTGCAAGGAGAAGAGGTGAAGAAATTAGATGTATTTGCCAACAATCAGTTCATGGGGGTGCTTCGGCACGGAATCAGTTGTGCCGGTATTGGCAGCGAGGAGATGGATGATATCGTGGTTTTTAACGATGAAGTCAGCAATCAATCAAAATACGTTTGTTTATTTGATCCGCTGGACGGCAGCAGCAATATTGATGTCAATGTATCAATTGGAACTATCTTCAGCGTTTATCGACGCGTGAGTGAACGTGGACAGCCTGCGGAGTTGGCTGATTTTTTGCAGCCGGGCATCAAACAAGTGGCCGCTGGTTATGTCATCTATGGTTCTTCGACGATGTTGGTGTATGCAACACGACGGGGTTGTAATGGGTTTACCCTTGATCAATCAATTGGTGAGTTTACACTCAGTCATCCTGACATTCAATGCCCGCCCTCCGGAAAAATCTATTCTGTCAATCACGGTAATTTCTTCAAATATCCCGAACCCGTTCAGCAGTATATCACGGCCTGTCAGCGCAAGGAGAAAGCAACCGGCGGACCATACACGCAACGCTATATCGGCAGCATGGTGGCGGATGTACATCGGAATTTAATCAAAGGCGGTATTTTTATGTATCCGGGTACAACCGATAAGCCAAATGGTAAACTCCGACTTCTATATGAGTGTAATCCGTTTGCGTTCATCATGGAAATTGCCGGCGGCCGTGCAACCGATGGCACAAAACGAATTCTGGAAATAGAACCAACGGAAATTCATCAGCGTACACCTTTCTTTGTGGGCAGTGTAACCATGATGGATGAATTGGAATCCTATTGATAATTGGTTTATTTAATTCCCGAAACATCAAATGATCATTACAGTATCCGGATTGACAAAAAGCTATGGGTCCTTTCGGGCAGTCGACGGCATTTCATTTGATGTACAGGAAGGGGAGATTTTCGGATTGCTCGGTCCCAATGGTGCCGGAAAATCAACTACACTCGAAATCATCGAAACGTTGCGAGTAAAGGACAGTGGTGTTATAATGGTCGATGGTATCAACCTGGATCAAGATCCGGCGGCAATCAAGCAAATCATCGGTGTTCAGTTACAAACATCCGGGTATTACCCTTCGCTCACTCTTCGCGAACTGATTAAGCTTTTCTGCGGCTTATACAATGTGTCTGTTGATCCGCTGGAGTTGTTGGCAAAAGTAAACCTGACCGAAAAAGCCAATAGTACCTTTAAACAACTCAGTGGCGGACAAAAACAGCGATTTTCGATTGCTACCACCTTGATCAATCAACCGAGAGTGATCTTTCTGGATGAACCAACTACTGGATTAGATCCGCAGGCTCGTCGAAACCTATGGGAGCTCATCCGAACGATTCGGCAGCAAGGAACAACGGTTATTTTAACGACCCATTATATGGATGAGGCCGAAC
>JBJTXG010000338.1:0-3482 GCA_046082125.1 Ferruginibacter sp.
ATAAAGAACTATGGCTCGTATTGCCGGTATTGACTTACCAAAAAACAAAAGAGGAGAAATCGGACTGACCTACATCTACGGAATCGGTCTTTCAACTGCGCGTTATATCTTAACGAAGTCAGGCATTGACACTAACAAAAAAGTAAACCAGTGGAATGATGATGAACAAACGGCTATCCGTAATGTCATCAACGCTGAGTTTAAAACAGAAGGTGCGCTCCGTAGTGAAACGCAAATGAATATCAAGCGTTTGCTGGATATCGCTTGCTACCGCGGATTGCGTCATCGTAAAGGTTTGCCTGTTCGCGGACAACGCACTCGTACGAACAGCCGTACTCGTAAGGGTAAGCGTAAGACAGTTGCCGGCAAGAAGAAGGTAACTAAGTAATCATTTTCATTGTCTGCATAGACAATAAAATATAAGACTTATAAATTCTTGAATCAGCGCCGGATCGCTCCGTAAGTCGGCAGGAGGGTTGATTCAGTCCCAAATCGGGATAATATTTTGAACACCTACTATCAAAAAAAATGGCAAAAGCACAAGGACAAAAAGGCCTCAGCGCAAAAGCTGCAGCTAAAAAAAGAGTGGTAAAAGTTGATAGCCACGGCGATGCACACATCGTTGCAAGTTTCAACAACATCATCATAAGTCTCACCAACAAACAAGGTCAGGTAATTTCCTGGTCTTCTGCCGGTAAAATGGGTTTTAAAGGCAGTAAGAAAAACACACCATACGCTGCACAAATGGCTGGAGCAGATGCTGCTAAAACAGCGATGGATGCAGGGTTAAAGCGCGTTGATGTATTTGTAAAAGGACCAGGTAGCGGACGCGAAGGTGCTATCCGTTCTCTCACTCAATCAGGTTTGGAAGTAGCCATGATCAAAGACGTTACTCCTTTACCACACAACGGTTGCCGTCCTCCTAAAAAGAGAAGAGTATAATCAATATTTAATAACGGGTGCATCATCGATTTTAAAAAGACCTTTATGATGTTGCACCGTCACCAAAAGGTCTCAATTTTACTATGGCACGTTATACAGGCCCCAAAACAAAAATCTCTCGTCGTTTCGGCGAATTAATTACCGGTAACGGAAAATGGCTGACAAAAAACAGCAACCCTCCCGGTCAACACGGCGCTAGCAAAAAGCGTAAATCTCTCAGCGAATATGGTGTTCAGCTGAAAGAAAAACAAAAGGCAAAATATACCTACGGTCTTTTGGAAAAACAGTTCCGCAAAACATTTGAAGAGGCCGCTCGTCGTCGAGGTGTCACCGGTGAAAACCTGATCAAATTACTCGAAGCCCGTTTGGATAACACCGTTTATCGCCTGGGTATTGCCCCAAGCCGTCAGGCAGCTCGCCAGATGGTTAGTCATAAGCACATTACTGTAAACGGAGAAGTGGTAAACATTCCTTCCTATAGTTGTGTTCCGGGCGATGTGATCGGTCTGAAAAATAAATCAGCCGCTAATAATACCATCACGGAAAAGCTGCGTGGTAAAAATCCGAAGTTCAATTGGCTCGACTGGACGGAATCCGAGATGAAAGGCACGTTTGTAGCCTATCCTGAAAGAGAATCGGTTCCAGAAAATATCCGGGAACAACTCATCGTCGAATTGTATAGTAAGTAATCATTGCCACGATTCGAAAAAAAACGGACATCACCAACCATAAACAACAACAACCATGGCCATACTTAATTTTGTTAAACCAGATAAGATCGTACTTCAGAAAGCGACTGATTTTGAAGCGCAATTCGAATTTCGTCCGCTGGAACCCGGATACGGTGTAACCATCGGTAACGCCCTTCGCCGCGTGTTACTTAGCTCACTGGAAGGATACGCGATCATTGGCGTAAACATAGCCGGTGCTGACCACGAGTTTGCAACACTGAAAGGCATCACCGAAGATGTAACGGAAATCATTCTGAATCTCAAGCAGGTTCGGTTTAAAATGAAAGGCGATCAGGATGTTTCTTCCGAGAAAATCACCCTGTCGATCAAAAATAAAACCGAATTCACCGCCGCTATGATTGGCGACGCTTCACCTGCTTTTGAAGTCATGAATCCGGAATTGCTGATTTGTACTCTTGACAACAGCGCTAAACTCGACATTGAGATCACCATCGGAAAAGGTCGCGGATATGTTCCTGCAGAGGAGCATCGTGAAAAAAGCAACCACTTCGGTTACATTCCGGTTGACTCTATCTTCACGCCAATCAAGAATGTGAAGTACACGATTGAAAATACGCGGGTGGAACAACGGACCGACTTCGAAAAGTTGATCATGGAAGTAGCCACCGATGGAACCATTCATCCGGAAGATGCTGTCAAGCAAGCCAGCCGGATCTTGATCCAGCACTTGATGATTATCACCGACGAGAATATCACCTTTGATACCAAAGAAGATAAAAAAGAAGATCTGGTGGATGAACATACTCTGCAATTACGCAAGATGCTGAAAACACCATTGGAAGACCTCGATCTCTCGGTTCGTGCATTCAACTGCCTCAAAGCAGCAAAAATAAATTCGCTGAGCGAACTGGTTCAGTACGAGCAAGAAGACCTAATGAAATTCCGCAACTTCGGTCAGAAATCACTGAGTGAAATCGACCAGGTGTTGCACGAGCGTGGTCTGAGCTTCGGTATGGATCTGAGTAAACTCAAACTCGACGACGAGTAAACCTAACACGGCGAAAACGGGGTCAACTATTTTTCGCTTTATTATCAACACCCTATAATTCCTGACACGGTATAGGGTCAAAAACAAATGTCATGCGTCACGGAAACAAAAACAACAACTTAAGCAGAACGGCTTCTCATCGTCGTTCCTTGCTGATGAACCTTGGATGCCAGCTGATTGCCAACAAGCGCATCACCACCACCTTGGCTAAAGCAAAAGCACTGCGTACCTATATTGAACCACTAATCACCAAAACGAAGGCGAATAGCACAAAAGAGGAGATCATGCACAACCACCGCATTGTTTTCAGCTACCTGAATGACAAACAAGCAGTGAAAGAATTGTTCACGGTCGTTGCTCCGAAAGTGGCCGGTCGTCCGGGCGGTTATACCCGCATCATCAAATTGGGTGCCCGTACCGGTGATAACGCCGAGCTGGCTCTGATTGAGCTGGTCGATTTCAATGAAATCTATGGCAAAGGCGTATCGGCGGATGCCGAAGCGGCTCCGGTGAAGAAAACACGTCGTTCAGGCGGCAAGAAAAAAGTAGCAGCCTCCGATGAAGAAGCTACTGAAACATCGGCCGACACCGAAGCGAGCGGAACTGACGCTGAAACGCAAGCCTAATAATGGAATTTTATACACGATATCGCCCCGAATGAATTCGGGGCTTTTTTTTGTTTCCTAACTTCCTTTTCTTTGCGAAAGAATGATGCCAACAGAAACCAAACACCGCGCAACCCTGATTTTAGAAGATGGTACCCGATTCATCGGACGAGCCTTTGGATATATCGGTACCGC
>JBJTXG010000339.1:0-2112 GCA_046082125.1 Ferruginibacter sp.
TCAATTGTAGTATGTCGTGAAATCAGCAAGAAATTTGAACAATTTCACCGGGGTACGGTTTCGGAGCTGGCAGCCTATTTTACAGACCACCCTCCGAAGGGCGAAGTGGTTTTGGTGGTAGCGGGTGCTGGTAACACTTGATGGGTTATTTTTGCACAAGGTTTCGGTGGCCCCCAATACTATATTACATTTGCCGGGATAAATTCAATGTATGTACCGTTTGCTGCTGTTCTTTTTTTTCTGTTTTTTTGTACATATTGTTGCTGCCCAACGCGACGGGTATTGGCAACAAGCTGTAAAATATTCCATGCAAATTGACATGGATGTGTCTACTAACCGGTTTGTCGGAAAACAGCGATTACAATACACCAATCAATCGCCGGAAACACTTACAAAAGTATTTTATCATCTTTACTGGAATGCTTTTCAACCCGGTAGTTCAATGGATGTCCGTAGTCGGGAATTAGGAAAAAAAACATTCAACGGACGTGTAGATTGGGATGCGCGTGTAACGGATCGGATTTCCAAACTGAAACCAGACGAAATTGGCTATCAAAAGATATTGTCTTTAAAAATGAACGGAAAGCCCGTTCCCTTTGAAGTGTCAGAAACGATCCTAAAAGTAATTCTGCCGGACGTTATCAAACCAGGAAAAACGGTTGTGTTTGACATGGAGTTTGAAGCACAAATTCCTATCCAGATTCGTCGAAGCGGTCGGGATAATCCCAACAATGGTGTTCGATACAGTATGAGCCAATGGTATCCGAAAATATGCGCGTACGACCGGGAGGGATGGCATACGAACCCCTATATCGCAAGGGAGTTTTATGGTGAATGGGGTGAATTTGATGTAACCATTGACATCGATAAGACGTACAAATTAGGCGGAACGGGTGTGCTGGTCAATGCGGCTGACATTGGTTGGGGCTATGATAAACCCGGCACGGCTCTCAAGCAAACATCCAAATCAAAAAGAACCTGGCGTTTCAAAGGGGAGCGTATTCACGATTTTGTGTGGGCAGCTGATCCTGATTATAACCACGTGGTTCGTAAAATACCCAATGGTCCAGTCATTCATGTCATTTACAATCGTGATGAAAAGACGCCGAACACAGAAAAAGACTGGGAGACGCTGGCTGATGCGGCGGTTGAGGTATTGCCGTATATCGAATCCACGTTTGGAAAATATCCCTATCCTCAATATTCGTTTATTCAAGGGGGCGACGGCGGTATGGACTATGCCGTGGCAACGCTGATTAACGGACCTTCGTTAGGTACCGCTTTTCACGAGTGGATGCACAGTTGGTACCAAATGGTTTTGGGAACGAATGAGAGCTTGCATGCCTGGATGGATGAAGGGTTTACCAGTTATGCCGAGGATATGGTGTCGAATCACTACTACGGAAAATCGACTATACAAGATTATTTGGATGCCTTACGCGCCAATCCCAAAAATGAGGATCTGAAAAAAACAATCGCCAGTCTGCCAGATAACCACAGCGGTTCGTATGCAAGCTATTTTATGTTAGTAAAAAGCGGCTTGGAAGAGCCAATGACAACGCACGCCGATCACTACAACACCAACTTCGGATATAGTATCAACTCGTATTCCAAAGGAGAGGTATTTCTTTCTCAACTCGGGTATATCATTGGAGAGAAAGCCCTGGCTCAAACTATGCTTTCTTATTATGATCAATGGAAATTCAAACATCCTGATCCAAATGATTTTATCCGGGTCGCCGAAAAAAACAGCGGTCTCCAACTGCAATGGTATAGGCAGTATTGGATTCACTCTACAAAAACCATTGATTACTCAATTGATAGTTTATGGGAGGATGGAGGAAAAACCAATATTCGTTTCCGCCGGGTCGGACTAATGCCCATGCCGCTGGATATCAAAATCAGTACCAAAAACGGGGACCAAACGCTTTATCATATTCCGCTGGACCTGATGATGGGGTCTAAAAAATCCGAGATTGACAGTGTTCCGTTTCGGGTTGAAACACCGTGGAGATGGACGTACCCAACGTATGCACTGTCAACAGACATTCGTTTGCGCGACATCACGCGGGTTGAGATTGATCCAACAAAACGCATGGCTGATATTGACCG
>JBJTXG010000340.1:0-10152 GCA_046082125.1 Ferruginibacter sp.
TGGTGGTGGGCATTGTGGTCGACCACCAGCGATGGTTTGGACCTTGTTGCTTGTGCATGCAACGATTCCGACTTGAATACGATCAAAAACAACAGTAAGATTAAAAATGACCCGCGCATTTTTTTTCTTCAAAGATAGATCAAACCCGATGGAGTTTTGAAGCAACATCGACAATACCACTTGATTTTCAACGATTTCATTATTTTTGCAGCCATCATTAACCTCCTGAATATTTCATTATGGACATATTTGAGAAATTGATCAAAGACGGCGGACCCATTGGCCAGCATATGGATCGTGCCCATGGCTATTTTGCCTTCCCAAAACTGGAAGGTGAACTCGGGCCCCGCATGACCTTCCGAGGCAAGGAAATGATTGTGTGGAGTTTGAACAATTATCTTGGTCTGGTTAATCATCCGGATGTACGCAAAGCCGACACCGAAGCAGCTGCCCGGTATGGCATGGGGAATCCAATGGGCGCCCGTATGATGAGTGGAAACAGTGACAAACACGACAAACTAGAACAAGTCATCAGCCGCTTTGTGAACCGCGAAGACACCATGTTGCTCAATTTCGGTTATCAAGGCATCATGAGCTGTATCGATGCCCTAGTCAATCGTCGTGATGTGATTGTATATGATGCGGAAGCACATGCCTGTATTGTCGACGGCGTTCGTTTACACATGGGACATCGGTATGCCTTCAAGCACAATGATGTGGCCGATTGTGAAAAGCAGCTACAGCGCGCTACAGAAATGGCCAAGAAACAAGGTGGAGGCATCCTGCTCATCACCGAAGGGGTTTTTGGCATGGATGGCGAACAAGGTACGCTCAAGGAAATCGTAGCACTCAAACAAAAATATGCGTTTCGCATGCTGATTGATGATGCCCATGGCTTTGGCTATATGGGGCCAACCGGCGCCGGTGCCGATGAGGCCCAGGGTTGCCAGTCAGGAGTCGATTTGTACTTCAGCACCTTTGTGAAAAGCATGGGTAGTATAGGTGCATTCATCAGTGGACCAAAAGCCGTAATCAAATACCTGCGCTATAACACGCGCTCTCAAATTTTTGCCAAAAGCCTGCCGCTGATTATTGTCGAGGGTATGCTCAAGCGAATGCAGATGACCATCGAAATGCCTGAACTGCGTGAAAAATTATGGCACAATGTTCGACTGCTGCAATCCGGTTTAAAAGAACGCGGATTTGATATTGGACATACGAATTCGCCGGTTACGCCTATTTACATGAAAGGCGACGTGCCCGAAGCCACCCAAATGGTTATGGACCTTCGCGAGAACTATCATATTTTCTGCAGCATCGTCGTATACCCCGTTATTCCAAAGGGAGAGATCATATATCGTCTGATTCCAACCGCAGCCCATAATGAGGAGGACATCCGTCTGACCCTGCAAGCGTTTGAGGAAACCAAGAAAAAACTAGACAGCGGGGCTTACAAGGCAGCCGACATACCGGATATGGCCGATGCCTCTATACGCAGATAATTTTATCACGTGGCTGACTCATCGCCGAATGTAACTCGTTGAGCACACAACTTTTACTCCGCAGGGTTGTTATTTTTTAAAGAATTCGACATGAGAAAAATCGTCGTGGCCATCACCGGAGCCAGCGGGTCTATATACGCTGATTTATTGCTCAAAAAACTCAACCAGTTGTCAGATCACATTGACGATTTGTCGGTGGTGATGACGGAGAATGCCAAAACCGTCTGGGAGACCGAACTCGGCCACAGTGATTATCAACAACTTCCTTTTCGCACCTACTCAACGCAGGACTTTTCGGCGCCATTCGCATCCGGATCCGCCCGGTACGATACCATGATAATCGTTCCTTGTAGCATGGGCACCCTCGGTCGGATTGCACAGGGCATTTCCAGTGATCTGATTACCCGGGCCGCCGACGTGATGCTCAAAGAACGCCGAAAATTAATTCTGGTAGCCAGAGAAACACCTTATAATTTGATCCATATTCGAAACATGGAGACCATCACCCTGGCGGGGGGCATCATTTGTCCGGCAACGCCATCCTTTTACAGCAAACCCGATAGTATCGAGGCAGTCGCCATGACTGTCGTAGACCGTATCATTGATCTTGCCGGATTACCGAATAAAACCTACCGTTGGGGAAACTAAAAAGCCGCGTCTAATGAGTGCGGCTGATGTACAAAAAATGAGGTCAACACCGAATTAGCGAAGGTCCACAATCTCCACACCCGGGTATTTTTTGGCATCGAATACAAAGGTCGCATCGGTCACACCCGAACCCGCGCCGAATTTGCTTACTTTATATGTGATGCGATTTCCGGCTGTTTCGAAAATTTTGGTAGATACAATAGTTTTGTTGCTGATGTGCACCAGTACCTTGAAAAATGGCTTTGATTTGTCGGTTGGCGTGAGCTCAACTTCCTGCACATTTTTTCCGTCTTCCTTTACTTCCCCATTGTATTTGTAGAGGAAATCCTTGTCGTAGAAATTGGTAAATAACTTTTGAGGCGTGATTGTGTTGGCTGAAGGATCCAGTTTGTTGATGGTCACTTCATTGGAGGCTTTATCGAAGGTCCATGTATTGGAACCATCAGAGTAGATATCCTGACCGGTGATGCTGACCCGATATTTGGTTCCTTTCATATAAACCATGCCGGTTTTCGAACCGAGCGACTTACCGGCTGCATTTTCAATTTTCAGGGTGAAATTGGCCTGAACCGTTTTCATGGATTTAAATTGAGTACTAACCTCATCCAGTATTTTTTTGGCTTGTGCATCATTTTTTTGGGCAAGGACCGGTGCGATTCCCACGACCAGGAAAAAAAAGAAAAGCAGGGTTGCTCTTGAGCTGGTAATCATATTGAAAATTTTCGATGCAAAGATACTGCATTGAGCAACCTGATTCCCAAACGTTTAAAGACAATTGACAAGAAAATGTTAATTCAGCGACACGAACATTTCCTAAATTTGACGGCTATGGCAAAATCGAGCGGAGACACTCCATTGATGAAGCAACACCAGGCCATCAAGGCAAAATACCCGGATGCCATTTTGTTGTTTCGGGTGGGTGATTTTTATGAAACCTTTGGGCAGGATGCCGTTCATGCGGCCCGCGTATTGGGCATCACCCTGACCAAACGAAACAACGGCAGTTCCTCTGCTATGGAGCTAGCCGGTTTCCCGCACCACGCACTGGATACTTACTTGCATAAACTGGTGAAAGCCGGTTTCCGGGTTGCCGTTTGCGATCAGCTCGAAGACCCCAAAACTGTCAAAGGCATCGTCAAACGAGGCGTCACCGAACTGGTCACACCCGGCGTAGCCGTAAACGAAAAACTACTAGAACATCATCGCAACAATTTCCTCGCCGCTGTCTGCATTGACAAAGAAACCTACGGTATCGCCTTTCTGGATATTTCAACCGGCGAATTCCTCCTGGCTGAAGGCGACCGGGAATATGCCGACAAACTGCTGCAAAATCTCCGACCGGCGGAAATCATTCTATCAAGAGCACAGCTCCATTCATTTCGGGAAGTTCATGGCGCCGACTTATTCACCTATCCGCTGGACGAATGGATTTTTCAGCAATCTTATGCGGAAGAACAACTGCTCCGGCAATTCAGCACCCACAGCCTGAAAGGTTTTGGCGTAGATAGCATGAACGTTGGCATTGTTGCCGCCGGTGCCGTGTTACATTATCTCCGCGAAACCGAACATCCTCACCTGGGGCATATAACCTCCATCCAACCCATTCGCCGAAACGAACACTTGTGGATGGACCGGTTCACCATTCGAAACCTGGAACTGATTTCAACGAACGAAAACGCACAAACACTTTTTACGGTATTGAACGGCACACAAACACCCATGGGTGCGCGGCTGCTACGTCGCTGGATGCTGATGCCTCTGGTGGATATACAACCCATCCAACAGCGGTTGAACGCTGTCGAATACCTGCTCAATGAACCAACCATTCGTGAATCAATCAACACATGCCTGAAACAAACCGGTGATGTGGAGAGACTCTGTGCCCGTATTCCACTGCGTAAACTAAATCCAAGAGACCTCGTCATGCTGGCAGCGGGCCTGGAACAATCAGCAGCCATTCAACAAACACTCACCACCTGCAATGATCCGTTAATCACGGCCTTGCGATACGCACTGGATTCCTGTCCGGACATTCAGCAACGCATTAAACTGACCATTCAGGAAAATCCGCCCGCTTTGTTACAAAAAGGTGGCGTCATTGCCGCTGGCGTTGATCCGCAATTGGATGAACTCAGACAATTGGCCAGCAATGGTAAAAACGTGCTGATTGAAATACAACAACGGGAAATTCTAAATACCGGCATCCCTTCCTTAAAAATCAGCTACAATAATGTGTTCGGTTATTACCTGGAAGTGACCAACATCCACAAAGCCAAAGTACCGGAATCCTGGATCCGGAAACAAACACTGGCCAACGCCGAACGGTATATTACACCGGAGCTGAAAGAGTATGAAGAGAAAATCCTGGGTGCTGAAGAAAAAATTCAACAACTAGAAATCCAACTCTTTGAGCAACTGACCAATGCGTTAATGGATGTCGTACCCACGTTTCAGCAAAATGCGCGGGTACTGGCAACCCTAGACTGCCTTGCTTCATTTGCACAATCGGCTGCGCTGTATCATTACCATAAACCAACAATACATACTGGAACAGCCCTTTCCTTGCAAAACAGCCGGCATCCGGTGATTGAACGACACCTCCCTACCGGAGAATCGTATATCCAGAATGACATTTCCCTGGATACCGACCAGTGCCAGATCATCATTCTGACCGGACCCAATATGAGCGGTAAAAGTGCCATTCTGCGGCAAACCGCCCTGATCACCCTGATGGCGCACATGGGTAGTTTCGTGCCGGCTTCTGCCGCAACGATTCCGCTCACCGACCGGATCTTCACCCGTGTTGGCGCTTCCGACAACCTCAGTGGCGGCGAAAGTACATTTATGGTGGAAATGAATGAAACCGCGAGCATCCTGAATAACCTCTCCGACCGAAGCCTGGTTATTTTGGATGAAATCGGACGTGGTACATCTACCTATGATGGCATTTCTATTGCATGGAGTATTGCCGAATACCTGCATGATTCTCCACATAAACCCAAAACCCTGTTTGCCACGCATTATCATGAACTGAATGAACTCGAAAGCCGACTGGATCGCGTAAAGAATTTTCACATCACCAATAAAGAATCGGGTAATAAAATCATTTTTCTTCGAAAACTGGCAGCCGGCGGCAGCACCCACAGCTTCGGCATTCATGTAGCCCGGATGGCCGGGATGCCCAACGAACTCATACAACGGGCCAATGAACTCTTGTCATCATTGGAAAAACAGCGCGAGCTTCAAGGAAATCCGGTACAATCAATCACGGATCATGTGTCTGCGCCGCAATTTCAGCTCAATATTTTTGACGCACATACCGCAACATTTGACGAAATCCGAACCCTGCTCAATCAGGTAGACATCAACCGCCTGACTCCCGTAGAGGCCTTGTTGAAACTGGAAGAAATAAAAAATAAACTTGGATAAACAAGTGTCCACACCTGTGGTCTGACGATTGCCTTTACAACTTGTTTCAAGTATCTTGCAGTTGAATATGCGTTACAAACCGTTTTTTTGGTGGCTTGGATGGATGATGCTGGCCTTGAGTGGTCCGGTATTCGCACAACCATGCAGTTCACTCGGACAAAATCCGGAAACTGCCTTCCCCGTTTGCGGAACAGCCGTATTTACACAGAGTTCCGTGAATATTTGCGGAAACACCCCGGTTCCCTCTCGTTGTCCGGGCAACCTGTTTACCGACAAAAATCCATATTGGTACAAATTCACCTGTTTTCAGTCCGGAACCTTGGGCTTCACGATCCGGCCCAATAATCTGAGTGATGATTATGATTGGCAATTATTTGACGTAACCGGCCGGAATGTACGTGATGTGTATGCCGATGTCAATATGTTTGTTGCCTGCAACTGGAGTGGCGATCCCGGCATAACCGGTGCCTCGTCGGCCGGCACTTCACTGGTTCGGTGTGAAGGGCCCGGCGTACCGCTATTCAGTTCTATGCCCCTCATCACCCAAGGAAGACAATACCTGCTGCTGGTCAGCCATTTCACCGATTCTCAAAGCGGCTATTCGTTGACGTTTGGTGGCGGAACAGCCAGCATCACGGATCCGACCGAACCGCATGTGCAAAGCGCATTCGCCAGCTGCGACGGAGCGATCGTATCGGTGAAGTTGAATAAAAAGATGAAATGCAGCAGCTTGGTACTGAACGGATCCGATTTTACGCTGAGTCCGGCCACCCGCACAATTATCAGCGCCGTTGGTATTGGATGCAACAGTAGTTTTGACACCGATTCGATTGTACTCACACTCAGTGGCCCACTCTCCCCGGGATTGTATAACGTGACCATGACCAATGGAAACGACGGAAACACATTACTCGACAATTGTGACCGAGCTATTCCAACCGGTGAAACGGTTCCGCTGAATGTGTACCCGATCGAACCAACTCCTATGGACAGTTTGACTACACCAGGATGTGCGCCTGCTTTTTTAGACCTTATCTTCCGTAAAAACATACGTTGTTCTTCCATTGCTGCGGACGGCAGCGACTTCAGTATCACGGGTCCATACCCTGTAACCATCACAGGGGCCAGTGGCTTTTGCGGAGCCGGCGTTACCCGTAAAATCCGAATCCAACTGGCCTCGCCTATGCAACGGGGCGGCACGTTTCAATTGACACTGCGTCGGGGTAGCGATGGCAATACCTTGATTGACGAGTGCTCACAGGAGTCACTGGCCGGACAACAAATCATTTTTCGTGTAAGCGACACCGTTAATGCCGATTTTCGCTATACAATCAATAAAGATTGTACGGTAGATATTGTCCAATACACCCACAATGCCGCCAATGGCGTAAACAGTTGGCTATGGCAATTTGGGTCCGATGCGCCGAACAGCTCGATTCAAAATCCAAGCATTGCTTATACTGTGTTTGGCATCAAAACAACCACCCTCATTGTCAGCAATGGCGTTTGTAGAGATACCAGCCAAGCTCAGGTCAATCTTGATAATTATTTGGAGGCTCGTATTGACGGTCCGCTTTTCATTTGCCCAACCGACCGGCCTGCTTTCCGCGATAACAGCATCGGCCTTGTGCGAAGCTGGAGCTGGGATCTGGGTAACGGAAACACCTCGAATGTTAGGAACCCCTTACCGCAAACCTATACACTTGGCGCCGGCAGTTACGAAGTGACCATTCGACTGATTGTTACCGATCAGATTGGATGTAAAGACACCGCTACCTTAATTGCAAAAGTAGTTCCAAACTGTACCATCGATGTGCCTACCGCTTTCACCCCTAACAACGACGGACTCAACGACTTCCTGTATCCGTTGAATGCCTTTAAAGCCAAAGACCTCAAATTCAGTGTGTTCAATCGTTTTGGCCAACGAGTCTTTTACACCGAAAACTGGTTGAACAAATGGAACGGATACATCAAAGGCAAACCGGCCGATACCGGTACTTACGTCTGGATGCTGCAATACACGGAGATTGACACGAATAAAGCAGTATTTAAAAAAGGAACCGTGTTGCTCCTGCGTTAAGTCATTAAGGCCGATCTCATGAAAAAATTAATCCCGCTGTCATTCTTTTATAAAGGCGATGGCTTGTTGCTTGTTTTCTGCAATAAGCCGTAACGTGTAATGACCGCTTTGTAGCGATTGTCCATTGAATACAAATCGGTTTTCACCAATCAGCGACATGTACCGATATTGCATAACTTGTTTTCCAAGAGCATCCTGCACGACCATGCGGATTGGCCCTGCTTTTGCAGCATAAAACGTTAGCAAAGCCTTTGTGGCAATCGGATTTGGATAGAGTTGAATGGCCGGCATGCGAGAGGCCGGTGCTATTGCTGTAATCATTCCTTTTTTTGTCGACACACGTGCATTCAGTTTATGGGCCGTAACGTCGTAGTAACCATCTGTATACCGCCATTGTTTTCCATCATGCGTATATGGCTGAAGCTGCGCCTGATTATCAACTAGAAAATCAAACGGATCATACTGTGTTTGCAGATAAATGGGGACTTGTTCCGATAAGCCGGATGACTGATAATACCAAACAGCTTTGAGATAATGGGTACTTTGTGCGTCCCTTGCTAGCTTATCTGTTTCTTCCACCCGAATGCCTACGGCAGCTTGTTTTTTTTGATCATTTACGGTTGAAAGAAAAGCCGGCAAATAGGCACGTTCTGTGCCAACCGGATAAACCAGTCCGGAGGTTGTTTCGTTGAAATATCGATGCAGCTGACCGGCGCCGTTGGTTACAAGGTATCGATCAGCACTGCTTCCGGTAATGATGGCATCGGGCATGAGCTGAAGATCATGTTGACCCAGAAACAGCTTTCCTGAACGAAGTAAAAGAGCCGTGTTGATATTAGCTGGTGACGCAAGAAAAACATGATGCGGGTTTCGGATGTCAATGCAAGGAAGCTGATGCCGATTCGCATCGAGTCGTTGAGGGGCTGTACCTACAAATACCAGTCGACCGCTGCCCTGTATATCCCGATTGGTATGAACATCGCCAACTATCGATATCATTGCACTGCTGTCGATGAAAATCGTTTCACCGTGATTGTATAGCTGGGCCTTTGCGGTTGAGCAGGCAACCATCAGCAAAACAAACGTGATGAATGTTGAGAAGCGTCGTTGCATAGCATTTGTACATACGTACATACCGGCAATATAACGCTTTTTACAACCCTGTGTTATGATGAGAAGATGTGATTAACGCCTAATTGCTTAAGAAGCCTGCGTGATCGCTGCAATGCCGGGTAATTCTTTACCTTCAAAATATTCGAGCATCGCACCGCCACCGGTAGACACATAGCTGACCTGATCGGCCAGTTTGAACTGATTAACCGCAGCAACACTGTCGCCACCACCAACCAAACTAAACGCCCCGTGTTGGGTAGCCTCGGCAACAGCCAGGGCTATCGATTTGGTGCCGTTTTGAAATTTCTCCATTTCAAAAACACCCATTGGCCCATTCCATAAAATCGTTTTGCTTTTCAGTATCACCTCTTTGAAATCAGCAATCGCTTTCTGCCCAATATCCAATCCCATCCATCCGGACGGAATACCATACGATTCACAATTGGTGGTTTGCGCATCGGCTGCAAATCGGTCGGCAATCGTGCTGTCAATCGGCAAATGAATATTCACCCCCAACGTCTTGGCTTTCTCGAGAATCTCGATGGCTGTTTGTAACCGCTCATCTTCACAAAGCGAATGACCGATTTGTTTACCCTGAGCCTTCCAGAATGTATAAGCCATACCGCCACCAATGATGATGTCGGTTGCTTTATTCAATAAGTTTTCGATGATGAGGATTTTGTCGGATACTTTCGCACCACCAATGATCGCGGTAAAGGGTTTCTGCGATGCATGCATCACTTTTTCGGCGCTTTTCACCTCTCCTTCCATTAGCAATCCAAACATTTTTTTATCGGTCGGAAAGAACGATGCAATCACTGCAGTAGAGGCATGGGCTCGATGGGCCGTACCAAAGGCATCATTCACATAGACATCTCCCAGCTTGCTGAGTTTTTCCGCAAAGGTCGGATCGCCTTTTTCTTCTTCTTTGTAAAATCGCAGGTTTTCGAGCAACAACACCTCTCCAGGTTTCAGTGACGCGGCTTTATCAATGGCTTCCTGACCAATGCAATCATTGGCAAATGCCACCGGTACACCTCCCAGCAGATTACTTAAATGGTCTACCAGGTGCTTGAGTGAGTATTTTTCGGAAGGCCCCTCTTTCGGTCTGCCCAAATGACTCATCAGGATGATACTGCCACCTTCGTTCCGTATTTTTTGCAGCGTAGGCAGCGTTGCCCGCATCCGTGTGTCATCGGTGATTTGGTATTGATCATTCAACGGCACATTTAAATCAACACGGATCAGTGCTTTTTTTCCGGAAAACGGTACGTGAGAAAAATCAGCCATGGCGTCATTTTTTTGTAAATGGAATAGTCTATACAGGTTACCAATCCGGTAACCACAACGTCTTTATCGGGTTGGGAAACAGCTTATGAG
>JBJTXG010000341.1:0-5953 GCA_046082125.1 Ferruginibacter sp.
ATGGCCGATGCCGATTTTGGTTATGTGGGCAGCGGTGTCGATAAAATCACCCTGTACAAAGGAAAAGAAGTGGTTAAGCGCCATATCAACAGCGATGTGGCCGTGGATGAACTCATCAATCTATTAAAAGAACATAATGCCTGGGTAGACCCGGTTCACTGATGAGTTGTCATGTTTACGTATCATTTAATTATCGGTTCGGGCATTGACGGACTAACCTATGCCCTCAAATTAGCTGAAATCTTTCCGGAACGGACAATTACCATCATCAGCAAAGAAGATGCCGACGAAACCAATACCCAATAGACACAAGGAAATATAGCTAGTGTCATGAATCCTGTCACCGACCGTTTTGAAAAACGTATCGACGACACGCTGATTGCCGGCGACAGACTCTGTGTGCCCGACATCGTAGAAGGTGTCGTGGAGGAAGGAGTACAGCGTATTCGCGAAATCATCGAGTGGGGGGCGCATTACAATACCGATTTTCCCGACAAAAGTCCGATACGGCAATACACGATTCTGCAGTGACCTTTTTTTAATTCTGTTACCTTTGCTTGACCACTATGTACTACATTTTATTTCCTCTTTTTTATTTGCTGTCCCTGCTGCCATTGTTCATCTTGTATCGGTTGAGTGATCTGGCTTTTCTGATTGTGTACCATCTGATGGGCTATCGAAAAAAAGTGGTAATGGAAAATCTTAGTCATGCATTTCCAGACAAAACAGTGGAAGAGAGGCAGCGGATTGCCCGACATTTTTATCGGTTGTTTTGTGACACGTTCATTGAAACGCTTAAGATGATCAGTATGACCGACCGACAATTGCAAAAAATGGTGCAGTTTGATATCGGGATAGCTATCGCTTGTGCTCAGAAAGGGAAAAGTGTGCAGTTTCTGGCCGGTCATCAGTTTAACTGGGAGCTGGCTAATTGGTTGATCGCCCGTGATATGCCCATACCGTTCATTGGCGTGTATAAACGAATCAGCAATGAGGCAGTGAATCGTATCATGTTCGATATGCGTTCCCAAAAAGGGACCGTACTGGTTGGTACACACGAGTTCCGCAACCGCATGCATCAGCTTCTTTCAACCCAGCATGCCATCGGATTGGCAGCTGATCAGAATCCGGGGAACCCGACACAAGCCAGCTGGCTTCAATTCATGAATCGGCCGGCACCCTTTGTCACGGGTCCCGATAAATCGGCCCGTAAAACCGGAATGGCTGTTGTTTTTTTAAATATGATTCCAGAGAAAAGGGGTCGATATGTGTTTACCAGTTCCCTCATTACCGAAGATGCTGCTGCAATGCAACCGGGCGAATTGACTGTACGATACCGAGATCTGTTGGAAGCATCCATTCGCCAATATCCCGCTAATTATCTTTGGTCACACCGACGCTGGAAACATATTTATCGGGATGACTGTGCAAAAGATTGGATCGATCATCGATTTCCAAAACCAGATAGAGGATCCCACACAGATTAGATAGGACAAAAAAAACGGTTGCAAAGCAACCGCTCTAAAATTATTTCCGAGTAATTATGATTAGTCGATCAGTTGGTTGACGAATTTGTTGATTTCATCAATCCGCTTGTGGTTAACCGTGTAGTAAATGAATTTTCCATCACGTTGTGTGATAACAACACCCGAGCGCCGCAAAATGGCCAGATGTTGTGAGGCCACCGACTGCTCCAGGCGCAAGCGAACATAAATTTCTGTAACCGTTATCTTTTTTTCTGAGTCGATGAGTGACAGAATTTGTTGCCTGAGTTTATGATTCAGGGAGCGAAGAACCAATGCAGCTTTTTTCAGATTTTGGTTGTTGATCTTCAGAGATGAGTGCTCGGCATTACCTTCATGCGAAGAGTTAGGAACAATCATAGAATATTAGTTTTGGTTAATAATGGAATAAAGCAGAACAAAAGTAGAAAAAAACACGGGTTTATCATGTAAAACTTTATCAAAACGAATTGTTAAAGCTTTGGTGCTCTTTGACATAGAATGGCTCGGCATGACCAAGATCATCGTAGTGGCCTCGCACATATTGTTCATGGCCAAGTTTTGCCAACTTGATACCCGGGGCTAATCGATTTAAAAACCGAGCCTGCGGATGTGTACACACGTTACGGAACTTATCCATGCCATCGCCTATGAAATAAACCGGACCCTGGTTCAGGTACTCGTCGAAAGACAAAGCATTCAATATCAATGCCTGCGGTTCAGTCAGCCTTTGTCGGTTGCGGGTGTATGCGGCTGTAAATACTTCCATCCGTCGGGCATCAATCAGTGGAATCACCGTACAGATCTCGTTGGAGGCTTGTTCGATGGCTTCGGCGGCCAGCAGTTCGAGTGAGCTGACCAGAATCAGTTTTTTATCCAGCGCGTAACAAATACCCTTGGCTGTTGATAAACCTACACGCAGTCCCGTGTACGATCCGGGACCATTGGAAACGACCACACCATGCAGCTCTTCAAGTTGCAAGCTGGTTTCCTTGCATAGCATTTGAATGGCAGTGTGTATAAAGGAAGCATGATCCTTGGGCACTTGGTTGATGGTAACGGCAATCAGCTCTCCGTCTTCTGAAAGACAAACAACAGCTTGTTCGCCGGTTGTATCGATATGCAATAAGTTAATCATGGGCTGTGGCGGCTGCTTTTAAGGCGTTGGCCGGTGTGTAACGCTCATCAGTAAGTGATAGGGTATACAATAGTTGATACACCGAAGCGATGCCCACCGAGTCGGCCCATTCGAAGGGTCCCATTGGATAATTGGTACCCAGTTTCATGGCGATGTCTATATCAGCTTTGGAACTGACTCCTTCTTCGAGGGCCATGTATGCCTCATTGATGATCATGGCAATTACGCGGGCGGCTACAAAGCCCGGCTCGTCGGGCACCTGTTTATAGGTACGGGATAAAGCAACGAGCACATCAACATGTCCGGAAGACAAGGGGCCGGCCACTTCCCACAATGCGCGATTCAGAAATCCCGTCCATGCATTTATCCGAACCACCGATCCGGACTGCCTTATCTGCTGTAGCGGTTTTACCAGGCTGTGTATAAAAACTGGAATATCAATACCCCGGTAATCACGTTCATCAGCGCCATCGTCCAGGCAAAAAAGGGCATTAGCCTCCTCGATTGACGACAGGTCAGCAATCGGTTTCCAGGTAAGAGCAGGCGCCATCGACTTTAATGTATCAAAGGCGTTTTCAGCAGCGATTACAGCAATGGTCATCTCTTCAGGTTAATTGTTCCACAAAAAAGACATTGTTATACACAATCATCAGGCATATACATCGAATCATGCAAAAGTAGGTTTCGTTTTCGGATATCTTTGTCATTCAACCAACCTGCATGGATAAAAAAATTGTGCGTACCGATGATGCACCTGCTCCAATCGGTCCTTATAATCAGGCCGTACGAACCGGACATCTGTTATTTGTATCCGGACAGATCGCCCTTCATCCGCAAACCGGTGCACTCGTGGATACCGGAATCGCCGATGAAACACATCAGGTCATGAAAAACCTGCACGCTATTCTAAGTGCCGAGGGACTGGGTTTTCAGCATGTGGTGAAAACCACCATCTTTCTCAGCGGAATGGAATATTTCGCGCAAGTAAATGACATCTACGGACAATATTTCTCCGGTGATTTTCCGGCCCGTGAAACGGTTGCAGTAAAAACCCTTCCTCGACACGTCAATGTTGAAATCAGCGTCATCGCTTCCTTCGAATAACATGATACTCATCACGGCCCCTGTGCACCCGCGGTTTTTGGAACAGCTCCAAGCCAAACAACTGGCATTTGAGTATCATCCGGGTATTACGCTGGAAGCACTTTTTCAAAAGATACCCCAGGCCACCGGTCTAGTCGTTTCAACGCATCCGCCAATCGATCAACCACTGATTGAAAGAGGGTCGTCGTTAAAGTGGATTGCCCGACTGGGAAGTGGAATGGAACATATCGACACCCACTATGCCGCATCAAAAGGGATTCGTTGTATCAGCAGTCCGGAAGGAAACTGTAAGGCCGTTGGTGAGTTTACCCTGGGACTCGTCATCAATTTGCTCCGAAACCAATACAAAGCCATGCATCAAGTCCGCAAGGGACAATGGGTACGAGAGGCTAATCGAGGCGAGGAAATGTTTGGGAAAACCATTGGTATTATCGGGTATGGACACACCGGCCAGTCGTTTGTTAATGTATTGCGCTCAATCGGTATGCGTATCTTGATTTATGATCGGTTCAAAACGGGGTTCTCCGACCACCAGATCACGGAAGTACCCCTTTCCGTTATCGAAGACGAAGCCGAGATCATCAGTTTTCATATTCCGATGTTGCCTGAGAACCGACACATGGCGAATTTGGGTTTTTTCAAACGTCTGAAAAAAAACCCCTGGATCATCAATACAGCCCGAGGTGAGGTTATGGATACGCGATCACTGTTAGAGGCCCTGCAAGCTGGCTATGTACGGGGAGCGGCCTTGGATGTCCTTGAAAATGAAGCTATCACCAACCTGACGCCGGAGGAGCAACGATGGTTTGATCAATTATGCGCTGATCCACGTGTGCTGATTAGTCCACATATTGCCGGTTACACCCAAGAATCCTTTTTTAAACTTGGCCAGGTATTGCTTGAAAAACTCGGATTAGCCGAATGATGCTTTTCTATTAATTTGGTATATTTGTCGCCCGACGCTTTGGATTTTCTGAGGCGTTTTCTTTTTTACTATAAGTAGCAAACAATGGCTTCAACCAATTATGTAACCCAGGATACCTTTGAAAAAATGCAGCAGGAGCTTCAGCATATGAAGGCTGTGGAGCGTCCGGCAGCCAGCAAAGCAATTGCCGAAGCCAGGGAAAAAGGCGATCTGCGTGAAAATGCCGAATATGATGCTGCCAAAGAGGCGCAGGGGATGCTCGAAGCAAAAATCAAATACCTCGAGGGAGTGATTGCCACCGCTCGCATTTTGGATGAAAACACGATTGACGTGAGTCGGGTGAGTATTTTAACGCGGGTGACTGTTACAAATATGGCCACTAAAAAAATGGTTACCTGGCAAATTGTTTCCGAAAAAGAAGCGAACCTCAAAGAAGGTAAAATATCGGTCACATCTCCCATTGGCAGTGGTTTGCTCGGCAAAACGATTGGGGAGATTGCCGATGTGCAGGCACCGGCAGGCCGGATGCAGTTCCGAATCGAAAATATCACGGTTTAATATGGCCAGTATCTTCACCCGAATTATTCAAGGCGAAATTCCTTCGTATACCATTGCAGAAAACGATCGCTTCATGGCGTTTCTCGATATGTTTCCGCTTGTACCGGGCCACGTGCTGGTTGTACCTAAACAGGAAACCGATAAACTATTTGATTTGGATGAAGTATTCCTTCGCGAGATCCTGCTGTTTGCCAAACCCATCGCGGTAGCCATTGAAAAAGCGATGCCTTGTATGCGCTGCGGGATCAGTGTGATTGGCTTGGAAGTACCGCACGCCCATATGCACCTCGTGCCTATTTCTTCTGCCGATGATCTCAATTTCACCCGGCCTAAACAAACCCTCGATCCAGCGAAGATGGAGGAGATTGCTCAACAGATTCGTTCCTTTTTACCGGTTGACTGATCGCAGTTTACCGGGATGTTGCTTGATATAGGCTTCCCAGCTTTTTACAGATGATTTACCTGCAACCGAATCCGGTTTTTTATACTGAAAGTAATGACAAACGGCAACGGCCAACGCATCGGTGGCATCCAATGATGTCGGTTTTTCATTGAACGAGAGGAGTTGCTGTACCATCTTGAATACCTGGTCTTTACTGGCATTTCCATTGCCGGTGATGGATTGTTTCACTTTTTTGGGCGCGTACTCAAATACAGGAAGCTTCGCTTGAATGGCGGCGGCAATCGCCACACCCTGCGCTCGTCCTAGCTTAAGCATACTTTGTA
>JBJTXG010000342.1:0-4761 GCA_046082125.1 Ferruginibacter sp.
TGTACATCAAAACCAAACTGGGTCATTTCGATCAACGCGGCCACTATGAAATGATTGAGAAGGCCGGCTTGTACTGGCACTTTGTAGACCTGGTATGGGTATTCGTATTCCTTTGTTTCTACCTGATTTGATTCATCTACTAATAACAAACAAGAACGATAAATTATAACGTATGTCTGAGCATGTTCATCACACCGTTTCCTCACCGGAAATCACTTTTCCGCCGGAGCCATCTAAAAGCACCTCGCGCATCTGGAAAATATTCTGGTTGTTATCGGCGGTCACTATCGTGGAACTGGTCCTTGGTTTTGGCATAGCCCGAAACTGGTATAGCAGTGATTCAATGGTTTTGTTTGTAAAAGGAGCGGTTTGTATCCTTTCTTTTGCCAAAGCATACTACATTGTTTCGGTGTTCATGCACCTCGGGGATGAGATCCGTAATTTTATTATGACCATTGTGGTGCCCTTGTTGCTTTTTGTTTGGTTTATCATAGCCTTCCTAGCCGATGGCGACAGCTGGAAAAACCTTCGAAATACCAACGCAGGCTCCCGAACTGCCACGGAACAAACCCAACCTAAGAAATAATCATATACGTAATGATGATCTAGCCATCGGATTCATTTCGGTGGCTTTTTTGTAAACCAACACGACCATTTGATTGTTACCTTTGCACGTATGAATTGGAAGGCTCTCCTTGCCATAGTGCTCGTAACTGTTCCGGCATTTGTTTGCTACAAACTGGTAGACCATTTCAGTAAAGACGTAGTACAAATGCCCCGGAAATATCATTATGACCGTGTGGAGATGGTTACCAAACGCGGCAAACAAATACCGGATACAATCTGGCACCGGGTTAAGTCAATTCCCTGGACGAACCAATTCGGTCAGCAGGTTTCAATTGATGATCTCCGCGGAAAAATTATCGTGATGGATTTTTTCTTCACGCGTTGTCCGAGTATTTGTCCGGGTATGACCAAAGCCATGAAGCGGCTGCAGGAGTCTTTTGTCAAAAATCCGGATATCGTTCAATTCGTTAGTGTATCCATTGATCCGGAGCGTGACAGTGTGGCTTCCCTGCGTGCTTTCGCCGATCGCTTTGGTGTCAATCACGACAGCTGGTGGTTCGTTACGGGTTCAAAAAACGACATCTATGATTTCGCCATGAAAGAGATGCTTGCTAACGTGGCCGATCCGGGCGTCGATACCGCGTTCATTCATACCGAAAACCTCTTTTTAGTAGACTCAAATCGTGTGCTACGCGGATTTTACAATGCCTTTGATACAACCGCACTGGCCAAACTGGCGCGTGATATACCAACCGTGATGCTGGAAAAAGACCGTAAACGACCGTCTATTTTGAGGGCCTATATTCCGTATCTACCGGTTATTTTCATCGGAATAGCTTGCACATTCATCGTAGTTATTCTTCTCAAACAAAAAAAGAACAAACATGCTTCAACCAACGCTTAAGAAAAACGACCGGCTCGCCAATATCCTCATCTATACGGTATCGGTAGTTGTTTTTGCTGCCGTCGTCGTTCTGAACCGCATTCAGTTGGATTTGAATCTGCCGTTCAGTCCGCATGTGTTTGCCACGGCCAGCGCGGTAATCAACAGCCTCGTAGCCGTATTGCTGATCGCTGGACTGATCACAGCCAAGCGCAAGCAATATGCCCTGCATAAAAAAATCATGATGTCGGCTATCGTATTGTCGGTTTTGTTTCTACTCTCGTATATCGCTCACCACTTGTTGGCCGGTGAAACAAGCTTTGGCGGTACCGGTACAATCAAGACGATCTATTACGTCATTCTGTTCACCCATATTCCACTGGCCGGATTAATCCTGCCATTTATCTTGTTTACCGCTTACCGGGCGTTGATCGGTGAGTATGCGGCTCATCGTAAACTGACCCGAATCACCTGGCCCATCTGGTTGTATGTTGCGGTAACAGGTGTGCTTGTGTATTTAATGATCAGTCCGTATTACACCGGCTAATAAATACGCATTCCTTAGTCATTTAATTGTACAATTCGGCGAGTGTCGTGGATGATAGCCTGTTTCGATTAGCTGGATTTTTGCGGTTACAATGCCAAGGCGATGGCCGGATCCCAGAAATGATGGTCAAAATGTTGTATGGTATCCTCGATGATGAGCAAGCCTTCTTCTTTTAAGCGTGTTTCCATCAGATCGGGGGTGGCAAAATGATGTTTTCCGGTAAGTACGCCATTACGGTTGACAACCCGATGGGCAGGAATATCCGGTGCTTGTGTATGAGAAGCGTTCATGGCCCAGCCAACCAGTCGTGCACCGGAGCGGGTACCAAGGTAGGCCGCAATGGCTCCGTAAGATGTTACCCGGCCACGCGGAATTTGACGAACGATATCATAAATATCGGCATACAACGATTGGCTCTCAGTCGGTTCAACAGGGGACTGTTGAATGGTCTTGGACATTATGGAACGACGCTTAGTTGTTTTCATGATTGTCCGCCTGTTTTTTTTCCAGGAGTTCGGTGCGCAGGGGCTCTGGTACGGATTGGTAATGATACGGACAATGCAAGCAGCCATTGCCACAACAATGGCCTTTTTTCAGGTGATAGGCAGCCGTTAACACCACAAATCCGCTTTCGTTATAATAAAAATCAACGCCTTCAATGAGCTTTTCCTGTTTCCGCATGGGCTTTCAACAAGTTCAATGGGTAGATTGTTCGCACTGCTTCAGGTGTTCCTGCAACTGATCGTCGTCGTTTTTTAAGTCGCCTGATAGGGAGAAACAAATGTAATGAATCCGGTTGCTCTGAGCGATATCGAGTTTTTCGTAATGCGTTTGAATCCGAAGACGCGGATCAACCAAAGCTTGTGCATAAACATCATTTGAACAGTGATGCAGCGTCAGTTGATGACGTTCGATGACATGCAGTGTAAAATCATACAATACCGGCGAATCGGTTTTCAGGTGAATCAAGCCGCCCGGTTGCAGGATTTGCTGGTATAAACGTAAAAAACGCGGATGGGTGAGTCGTTTTTTGGCTCGTGACGTGCGGAGTTGAGGATCGGGGAAGGTGATCCAGAGTTCGGCCACCTCTCCCGGCGAAAAATAATCGGGGATCATTTCAATTTGTGTGCGCAGAAAACGAACGTTGGGCAGGGGTTTCTCAGCGGCATATCGAGCACCCAGATACATCCGGTTTCCCTTGACGTCTAATCCCATCACATTTTGATCCGGAAACTGCTCAGCGAGTCCGATGGTATATTCGCCTCGTCCGCAGGCCAGTTCGAGCAGCAGGGGATGGGTATTACCAAACACCGAATGCCAGGTGCCGGCCATGCCTTTCGGGTATTCGAATACATTAGATAATGCCCGTAACTGATTAAATCGAAGCAGCTTTTTCTGTCCCATCGCCGCAAAGATACTGAGCCCGGTTGGCGATGCGAAACGGCCCACCATCCTTAAATAAGTCATTGAGCGCACCGTATCGATCAGGTGGTTATTGAAAAATAATTTTGAAATGTTAGAATAATGGCAAATATTTGATCCCTCAATTAAAATTTTCAAAAAAAAAACGCAATATGGCTGGTAAAATGAATCTCGACAAATTGGACCTGCAAATCATTGAGGCCATGATGGAGAATGCGGAGATATCCTATGCCGAGTTGGGAAAACGGTTGTTTGTGAGTGGCGGTACGATTCATGTGCGCATAAAAAAATTACAGGAGTTTGGAATTGTACGCGGAACCCGGTTGAATGTGGATCTCAAGTTGTTGGGATACGACATCACGGCGTTCGTAGGGATTTACCTCGAAAAAAGCTCGCTCTATGATTCCGTTGCCAAAGACCTGATGAAGATACCGGAAATCATTCGCCTCAACTATATTACCGGCAGTTACAGCATGTTTCTGGAAGTGGTGTGTAAAGACATCAATCAATTGCGATTTGTGTTGCACGATGAACTCCAGAAAATAAAAGGCATCGAGCGCACCGAAACCTTCATTTCGCTGGAAGAAGGTTTTTGTCGCAATGTGCCTGTTGTTCCCCAGAAATAAATCAGGCATTCCGAACATCCCACCGATCCCGAAGGGCGTTACCAAGCAGATGAACAGCCAAGACCAGGGACACGATTGCCAATCCGGGTATCAGGGCCATTTCCGGTTTGTTCGTGATAAGATAGCTATAGTGCTCTTTGATCATCAGTCCCCAACTGGGTTGCGGTGCTTGTATACCCAGTCCCAAAAAACTCAGTCCGGCTTCAATCATGATCGCACTGGCGAAGTTAGCTGTACCTAGAACCATCAACGGGCCGGTCATGTTGGGCAACAAATGCCGGAATAGAATACGCATGTTGCTGAATCCCATCAACATAGCGGCCTGCACATACTCCCGCTCTCGGAGGCTCATTAGTTGGCTGCGGGTAATGCGGGCTATGGGCACCCAAAGGGTGCATCCGATGGCTGCATAGATCTGCATGTTTCCTTTGCCAAAGGCCAGCGTCATCGCAAACACCAGCAAGATGGTTGGGATACTCCAGAACACGCCCAAAAACCATTGCACCAGGGTATCTGTTTTCGGACCGCCCATTGCTCCCAATGCTCCCATCAAAAAGCCAATAATCAATGAAATGAACATGCCCATGAAGCCAACGGTTAGGCTTACTCGCGTGCCGATTATCAACCGGCTGAGGATATCTCTTCCTAAGCCATCGGTGCCCAGATAAAAGGTTTTTTTACGGATGAATGAATGCCAGTTTGTCTGTTTACCACCG
>JBJTXG010000343.1:0-4564 GCA_046082125.1 Ferruginibacter sp.
GAGGTCATCCAGTAATCGCGGTCACAATCTTCTGCTACTTTATCAACCGGCTGGCCGGTATGATTGGCGATAATTTCATAGAGCTCGCGTTTCAGTTTACGTATTTCATTCACGGTGATTTCAATATCGGTTGCTTGTCCGCCTGCACCGGCACTGGGTTGATGCATCATGATACGGCTGTGTTTCAGTGCCGTGCGTTTTCCTTTGGCACCGGAGCACATTAACACGGCACCCATACTGGCGGCCATGCCGATACAAATTGTTGCGATATCGGGTGCGATAAACTGCATGGTATCGTACATGCCAAGTCCGGCATATACACTTCCGCCCGGACTGTTGATATACATATTAATGTCGCGGGTACGATCGGTACTCTCCAGGAACAAAAGCTGCGCGGTAACAATATTGGCTACTTCATCATTAATTGGATATCCGAGAAAGATGATGCGATCCATCATCAGTCGGCTATAAACATCCATAACCGCGATGTTCATTGGGCGTTCCTCGATGATATTTGGCGTCAGGTTAGTGACGTTATGCTGAAGATATCCGTGCAAGGTATTGCTGCTGATGCCTTGGTGCTTGACGGCAAATTTTTCAAATTCTTTTCCGAGATGCATAGGAATGATTAATGGTTCAATGTAAATATTAAAAGTTCAAACGTTACCAATTGTTAATATCGTAAAGTTACTCCATCCGTTTGGAATTGTGCTTCATTAATCTCTTTTTCGATTCATAAAAATGAGCACGTATTGCAACAGCATAGCTATCGATGCCAACGCTGCCACGATATAAGTCATCGCGGCCCATTTCAATGCATCGCGGGCACTGGCTTGTTGTTCCGAACTGGTGATTTGTTGCTGTTGCATCCATTGGAGGGCTCTGGCCGAGGCATTAAACTCTACCGGTAGCGTCACAATGGTAAACAACGTAGTGATGGCGAACAAGATGATTCCAATCAGCAACACCGTGGGGTTTCCTCCACCAAAACCCATAAAGCCGATACCGGCCATGATAACCCATTGTGAGAGAGTACTGCTGATCTGAACCAAGGGTACGAGGCGGCTGCGAAGCATCAGCATCGGATAAGCGGTAGCGTGTTGGACAGCGTGACCACATTCGTGGGCAGCCACGGCGGCGGCGGCTACGCTCTTTCCATAAAAAACATCTTGGCTGAGGTTTACCGTTTTATTAATTGGATTGTAGTGATCAGTGAGTTGTCCACTTACCGATGTGATACGTACATCATATATTCCATGATCCTGCAGCATATTTTGTGCAATTTCTTCGCCGGTCAGTCGACTCTGAATTGGCACATTGGCATATTTTCTGAATTTATTTCTGAGCGTTGCCTGGACCATCATGCCAACAATCATGAAAACGACGGAGATGATAATTATTGAGATGGTCATTATATCTTTTCGATATGTAGTTTCAAAAACTGTACCTCATTTTTTACATGACAAAATTGCGGATTTTGGGGATAGTTTTAAATCGAAATTCACTAGCAGATACCCTCCGCCTTGGAAACAGTGAAGATATCGTTGATGAAACCGAAATCATCTGACCCTATCTCATAATATCGTGCCGATGAAAAATAATAGCTACGGTCATCATCTGTGAGTTTCCCCTTTTCGATTACTGGATTTGAATGCATTTTATTGATCGATTTATGAATTGCACGTTTTGAGATCAGTTCGACTGCGATAGCATCCCGTTGCCAAATCTGATGTTTCTTGTTGGCAACCTTTACTTTGAAGTGACTTTCGAGACCATGTTGCACAATGTTTTTTTTAAGTTTTCTGGCTGTACTTTTCATAAATGTAGCAAACGGCATTTCTTTTCCGTAAAAAGCGTGTTGTTGCCAGATTACATGGATATGATTAGACATAATGACAAAGCCATAGATGGTGACGAGTTTTTGGGCGGAGAGGCTGTCGAGGACATCGATTATTTTTTCCTTTAGTGCATCGTCCTCCAACAATGGATACCCCTTATGGATGGCTGCCGTCCAGCAGTATATTTTATGCAGCGTTTGGAACGATTTTCGTTGATTTTTTAGTTGAATATTCAATATAAAGCGTTTTATCAGAATAAGAAACCGATTGTTGATCTGTAAAAATAGCTAGTAAGGGAAGGGAAGGACAAGGGATAAAAGTCGGATTACGGGAAGAAAATATTCGACTTGAAGTGTTGGTTCGAACCAGGTACGAACCATTCACGAACCAGGCACGAACCACACACGAACCAGGTTCGAACCACATACGAACCACACACGAACCGGGTTCGAACCAACCATTTTCCTGAAACAACTCCCAACAAAAAAGCCCCGAATCCGGGGCTCATAACATTTAAAATCAAAGAATTATTTATACTGCTCCGCCAAACCGGCTGCCAGTTCTGTCATCTTTTTTAACCCGTCCTCAGGCAGGTTTCCTTTTTTGAAGGCATCCAAAATATCAGCATGCTTATTCTCCATCTCCATCAGGAAATGATCTTCAAACGCTCTGACATTTTTAACGGCAACATTTTTCAATAAACCCTGTGTACCTAAGTAAATAATCGCTACCTGCTTCTCCACGGAAAACGGGGTATACTGAGGTTGCTTGAGGATTTCCACGTTACGCGCCCCCTTGTCGATCACATTTTTGGTTGCCGCATCCAGATCACCACCAAACTTAGAAAAAGCCTCAAGCTCACGATAAAGGGCCTGGTCGAGTTTCAACGTACCAGCCACTTTTTTCATAGATTTAATCTGCGCATTACCACCTACCCGACTTACAGAAATACCTACGTTAATGGCCGGACGAATCCCAGCATTAAACAGGTTGCTTTCCAGGAATATTTGTCCGTCAGTAATAGAAATTACGTTAGTAGGAATATAAGCAGATACGTCACCAGCCTGTGTTTCAATGATCGGAAGCGCCGTCAATGAACCACCCCCTTTCACCAAATGCTTGATGGACTCGGGCAAGTCATTCATCTGAGCAGCAATCTCATCTTTGGAAACCACTTTCGCGGCACGCTCCAGTAAACGGCTGTGCAGGTAGAATACATCCCCAGGATAAGCCTCCCGTCCGGGTGGACGACGAAGCAACAAAGACACTTCCCGGTAGGCAACCGCCTGCTTGGACAAATCATCGTACACAATCAGCGCCGGACGACCAGTATCCCGGAAGAACTCACCAATAGCAGCTCCCGCAAATGGCGCATAGAACTGCAATGGCGCCGGATCAGACGCAGAAGCCGATACGATCGTTGTATAAGCCATCGCACCATTCTCTTCCAAAGTCTTCATGATACCCGCAATCGTAGATGCTTTCTGTCCAATAGCCACATAAATACAATAAACCGGTTTGCCGGCATTGTAAAATTCTTTTTGGTTGATGATGGTGTCAATCGCGATGGCCGTTTTTCCGGTCTGACGGTCACCAATGATCAACTCCCGCTGACCACGACCAATCGGAATCATCGCATCAATTGCTTTCACACCAGTCTGTAGCGGCTCTTTCACCGGCTCACGGAAAATAACACCGGGTGCTTTACGCTCCAGAGGCATTTCATACAGCTCCCCTTTCAATGGACCTTTGCCATCAATAGGCTCACCGAGTGTATTGATTACACGGCCGCACATACCCTCACCTACTTTGATCGAAGCGATTTTGCCCGTCCGTTTTACCTGGTCACCTTCCTTGATCTCACTGCTGTCACCCATCAATACTACACCCACATTATCTTCTTCAAGATTCAGCGCGATCGCTTTCACACCGTTTTTGAATTCAACCAGCTCACCAGAGCGAACATTACTCAATCCGTACACACGGGCAATACCATCACCCACTTGCAGTACAGTTCCCACCTCTTCGAGGCTGGCTCCAATGTTGAAATTGCTTAACTGTTGACGAAGAATCGCCGATATTTCGTCTGGTTTAATGTCTACCATATCTCAATGATGATTTAGCGTTTTAAAAATCGGGGCAAAGGTAAGGATTGACAGTCCTCAGAACAAAAAAATCAACTCTTTTCACGAAATCAACAAGTTGTTACTTGCCGGATGTGGTGACCGAACGCAAAGCCACCCAAAGTGTAGGAAATGACGTACTTTTCGGCACAAATTCGGGCAAATAAGCTCCGAATAATGATTATTTATATTTTTATTTGATTTTATATGAAGAATCTTCTGCTGACTCTTGGTCTTTCAATGGCTTTTTTCATGGTATTTGGTCAGGACCTGGACCGCTCAAAGGCGCTCGGACTGATCTATGCAAACAAAGACGCCCTGGGCATGTCGATAGCCGATATCAACTCCTCTGACATTTCAAATGCCTACGTTAGTAGCAGTTCCGGCATGTCGTATGTATATCTGCAACAGTCCTATCAGCATATCCCCATTCACAACCGCATTCAATCCCTGGGATTTTTGAATGGAAAGCTGGTTTCTCAAACAGGAAGCCGAATGACCGACCTGGAAGAAAAAACAGATGGCGTGTCAGTTATTCCGTCGGTACGGCCGGAGGAAGCCGTTTTAACGGCTTTTCACCTTAAAAAAATCAGTAACTACAAA
>JBJTXG010000344.1:0-10129 GCA_046082125.1 Ferruginibacter sp.
CTGAATACATGGAAACCATGAAAGCCAGTGATGCCAAAGAAATAGCCGCCAAAAGCGATTGGTCCGCTATTCGTAGCATGGAAATCCTTGGAAGCCAGAATCATCTTTCGTAATTCTTCATCCGACATTGCACCCAGGGCATCATGAGCACCATGCCCGCCACTGTGATGCAACGTGTTGGCAATATTCAACAGTTGGTCATGCGATGATTTTTGAAGGGCAGCCGCTATCTGGTCAGCTGTCAAGGCCGAACCCCATGGATTCGCTTTGACCGTAGTAGGGATAACACTGAGCGTTCCATCGCTCAATAAAGCTACATGTTCACCAGTCAACAAGTGCGTCCACTCCCATGCCTGGCAGCCCAAAAAGGCCAGCCCCCCCAGGATGGTTAGGATCATATATTTCTCGACACCTTTGCGATTCATGTGATGGCCCTCGTGTACGGCCAACACCATGGTCACCGAGCTGAAAATCAGGATAAAGGTCATCAAGCTCACAAACGCAAGCGGCAAATCGGCGTGGCCGGCGAATGGAAACGAGTTAAACACTTTGTTGGGGTCAGCCCACTCATTTACACTGAAACGGATCGTTCCGTAACTGATCAGGAATGCGCCAAAGGTGAACGCGTCACTCATCAAAAAATACCACATCATCACTTTTCCATAACTCACGTTGAAGGGGCTCTTGCCTCCATTCCACCATTTGGTTCCCGCAGGAATAGCTGTTGTTGCCATAGTTACTTGTTAGTTTGTCTGTTACAACCTATTTAGTTCAAAACACAAATTCAATTTTATAGGATACTGTCTTTCACAGACAGCTTTTCTTTTTTATTTAATCATCCACAAAAACACGTACAGGTAGATCCACAATACATCCACAAAATGCCAATAGGTGGATACCAGTTCGACCGGCACGGGGCTGTAGTTACGCTGTATTCGGCTGTAGGACGAAATGACCATAAACAGCAAAGCCAGAATACCACCCGCCACGTGCAAGGCGTGCAAGCCAACAATCACGTAAAAAAACGAATACGACACGTTGGCCTTTAAGGTGTTGCCGGATTCCCAGAACGCAGCGAATCCAACATACTGTGTAATCACAAAAAGAACTCCGAGTACCAGGGTTGTCAGCATCAGCCAACGATACCTGGCCATTTCGCGCACCCGAAACGCGTTTAGCGAGAGGTGCACCGTCAGACTGCTCATAAGGATCAACGCCGTGCTGATCCAAAAAGCAACCGGCATCTCGTATGTCTGCCAACCGGCCTGATTGCGTTTTACAATAAAGGCGCTGGTCAGTCCGGCAAACATCATGATCATACTGCCGATGGCCACCCACAATGTGAACTTGTGCGGGTGCATCTTTTGTTTCGTATGAACAGCTTGACTACTCATTTTTTTAGTTTACCCTTTGAACTTGTCGGCATATAAACTCAACAACACGATCATCAGGTAGAAATAGGAACCAAACATCACTTTTCGGGCCGATGAAACATCCATTTTCAACAACAACTGAACACTCAGCACAACCATGCCTATATTACAAGCAAGCAACACCCACAAACTCCAGATTCCACTGATGTGTAGCAAGTAAGGCAACACACCCACCGGAATCATCAGGGCACTGTACATCATAGTTTGCAAGGCCGTGAAGCGGGTGGGTCCTTTGTCGCTGGGCAGCAGTTTGAAACCGGCACGGCTGTAATCGCCATGTGCTACCCAGGCAATAGCCCAGAAATGCGGAAACTGCCACAGAAACTGAATCGCAAATAAGACCCAGCCCCCTGTCCAATTATCCGGTGATCCGGCTACCCACCCAATTAAGCAGGGTAAAGCACCGGGTATTGCACCCACGAGTACAGCAATGGAGTTGACTTTTTTGAGCGGCGTGTATACGAAACCGTATAACAGCAAACTCAGTAAACTTAGCCAACCGGCTTCCGGACTGAATCCATACAGGATCCATACACCGGCGATACCCGTCAGCAACGCAAAAATCCATGCTTCGGTTGTACTCATCCGACCCGAGGCTACGGGCCTCGAAGCCGTACGGTTCATCAGCTTGTCGGTGTCTCTTTCGAGAATCTGGTTGACCGTATTCGATGAACCGGTAACCAGCATTCCGCCAACAAAAAGTAAAAGAACTGCTCCTATATCAAACCCCTCCGTGTTTACCCCAGGCACCAGCAGGAAACTGATGACTGAACTGAACACCACCATAAAACTCAGCGTGAATTTGATCAGTAAAAAATAATCTTTCACTTTGCTGGCCAATACAAACGAGGTTGAATCGGCTATGGTTTTGTTCGTTGACACCTTCGGGATCAATGTTTGCTCTCATCAGGTCCCACCGGTACATCCTGCGGAATAAACTCTTTTCCGTCTTTTCCATAATCATAGGCTCCGCGGTGTACCTCCGGAATATCACCAGGCCAGTTTCCGTGACCCGGATTGATCGGTGTAGTCCACTCCAGCGTGTTCGCTCCCCACGGATTCGGGTTGGTAACCTTACGGCCCTTCCAGATACTGTAGAAGAAATTGATCACGAATAAAAACTGCGTGGCAAAAACAATTAATGCCACGAAACTGATAAATTCATTCAGTCCGCCAAACATCTTGAACGATTCCCAGTTGGAGAAATCGTAGTAACGGCGAGGCATACCTGCCAGTCCTTCATAGTGCATGGGCCAGAAGATCAGGTATGAACCGATGATGGTCACCCAGAAGTGGATGTAAGCCAATGTATTGTTCATATACCGCCCGAACATTTTCGGATACCAGTGATACACCCCGGCAAACATACCGAAGAAGGATGCCACACCCATAACGATGTGGAAGTGGGCGATTACAAAATAGGTGTCGTGCAGGTGAATATCCAATGCGGAGTTACCCAGGAAAATCCCGGTCAATCCACCGCTGATGAACAAGCTTACAAATCCAATGGCGAAGAGCATGCCCGGTGTGAACCGAATGCTTCCTTTCCAAAGCGTAGTCAGCCAGTTAAATACTTTGATCGCGGATGGTACGGCAATCAGCAACGTGAGCAACACGAACACTGATCCAAGGAAGGGGTTCAATCCGGTGACGAACATGTGATGCGCCCAAACCAAGAAGGCCAGAATGGTGATGGCGAACAACGAACCAACCATGGCCATATAGCCGAATATCGGCTTGCGACTATTCACCGAAAGGATCTCGGATGACATACCCATCGCAGGTAACAAAATGATATACACTTCGGGGTGGCCGAGGAACCAGAATAAATGCTGGAACAAGATGGCACTACCGCCTTCGTTCGGCAATATTTTTCCGGCTACTACAATGTCACTCAGATAAAAGCTAGTACCCAGGTTACGATCAAACAATAACAGGATCGCACCAGAAAGCAATACCGGGAATGACAATACACCCAGCACGGCCGTGAAGAACAAGGCCCAGATCGTCAAAGGCAAACGAGTCATGCTCATGCCCTTCGTACGCATATTCAAAATCGTGGTGATGTAATTCAAACCACCCAATAACGAAGAAACAATAAACAAGGCCATACTCACCAGCCAAAGGTCCATCCCGATTTTACTTCCGGATGAAGCATCGCCCAAGGCGCTTAAAGGTGGGTAAATCGTCCATCCGCCACTGGCCGGTCCGGTTTGAACAAACAGAGACGACATCATGACGACGGAGGCCAGGAAGAAAAACCAGTAACTCAGCATATTGAGCATCGGCGAGGCCATGTCGCGCGCACCGATTTGTAATGGAATCAGAAAATTGGCAAACGTTCCGCTCAAGCCGGCTGTCAATACAAAGAACACAAGGATGGTTCCGTGCATGGTTACCAGCGCATAATAAAACTCGGGTTGCAGTTTGCCCCCTTTGGCCCAGTTGCCCAAAATGGCTTCCAGCCAAGGATACGTTGCATTAGGATCGCCCAATTGCAAGCGGAATACCACGGAGAAGAACCCGCCGATAGCCGCCCAAATGATCCCGGTAACCAAAAACTGTTTTGCTATGGTTTTGTGATCCTGACTGAAAATATACTTCGTGATGAACGTCTCTTCATGATGATGATCATGATGTGCATCTCCGTGAACATCATGAACAGTTTCTTGTGCGATAGCTGTGCTCATAGTAAGGTTGATTTATTGATTAGGGATTGGATGGGTTTAATGTCGCAATAGGTTCGGTCGGTTTGTTATTAGTTGTGTCGCCGCCGGGTATCTTTTTATTAGATGGATCCTTTTCCGGAAACAGCGTAAAGTATTCCGGTTTTTGTGCATCAAGCCATTTTTGATAGTCTTCTTCGGTATCTACGACAATAATACCGCGCATCGAGAAATGTCCCTGACCACACATCTGATCGCAACTGATTTCATAGATGAAATTCGGATTGCCAGTGCGTTTTTTCATGTCGGCCGTGGTGTATTTAGGTGTAAACCACATCGTGGTTGGTATACCGGGTACCGCATCCATTTTCTGCCGGAAGTGAACCAGCCCAACGTCATGAATCACATCCTGCGCATGGATAACCAATTTAACCGGACGTCCTACCGGTATGTGCATTTCCGTAGTGTGAATATCATCCCAGCTATTTTCATCTTCGAAATTCACACCGAGCGTGTTCCCGGAAGGCTGGTTATATAATTTGTAATGTTTTTGACCCAACTTACCATCATTTCCGGGATAGCGATAATCCCAGGCAAACTGATGACCGGTGATTTCTACGACGACCGCATCCTTCGGCGCATCTTTGGTAATGTTGAACCAAAAGCGCAAACCGAAAGCCACGAGAATCGTGAGGAATATAGCCGGCACGGTTGTCCACAACAACTCGAGTTTATTGTTGTGCGGAAAGTAAAAGGCTTTTTTACCTTCTTTCTCCTGGTATTTGAATGCGAACCAAAAGAGGAGAATCTGTGTGATCACGAATACGAGTCCGGTTACACCGATGGTGATATACAGCATCTCATCGATTTTTTCCCCTTCGACCGAAGCGGATCCCTGAGGAAACAACGTCTTGCCAAAGTACCATTCATTACAGATCCAGGCACCAATAAATCCGAGCACCAAAAAGGCGATCATCAGAAATCCGTTGATGCGGTTATTTTGTTTGCGTGATTTTTCTTCGCCTTTTAATACGCTTACATATTCACTGGCTTTTGCAATCTGAAAAATGATTACGAAAACCATGACGACAATCGCTACGATGTATAAGTCCTTCATTGCTCGTTATTTTTTTTCTTCGTTATTCGTTCGGGTTCAGAAATAATATTATGTGTGATGAATCATGCTCTCTTTCAGGAATGGATGATTTTTGGCAACCAGCGCATGGTTGGTGAAATATCGTCCAACGCCCCACATGATCAAACCGATGAACAGGGCGGCTATCCCAAACTCAAACGGCATCAGATGATAATCGGCTTTTACGGTTCCGGGCATCACCATCTGGAAAAAATCAATCCAGTGACCAATGATGATGAGTACCGCCATCAACGAGATCATGGTCCAGTTCCGTTTAACACCCCGTTTCATCAAGATGAGTAACGGACAAAGGAAATTGATTGCCAGGTTTACAAAAAACAGTACATGGTAAGGACCGGATTTTTCAGCGGTACCAATCCGTTCGATGAAATATTTGGTTTCCTCCGGCTGATTACTGTACCAGATCAGCATGTACTGCGAAAACCACAAGTAGGTCCAGAACACCGAGAAGGCGAACATGAACTTACCCAAATCATGCAGATGTTCTTCGTTTACATATTCGAGTTCACCACGATTCTTCAAGAAAATCACAAACAAGGCTACTAACGACATGCCGGACACAAACGTGCTAGCAAACGTGTACCAACTGTACATGGTACTATACCAATGGGCATCAATAATCATCAGCCAGATCCAGGGAATGGTAGAAGCTACGGTGAGGGCAAAGAAAACTGTAAACAAAGAGGCCCAAACGGTATTGTTCCAGATCCATTTTTTACTGGCAACATGATCCAACGGTGCTTTATCGGTTTCCAAACTGAGCTTGCGCATTTTCTGACCAAGCAGCCACCACAACAAAATGGTAACAGCCGACCAGATCGTGAAGAATTTAGCATTAAGGAATCCACTTTTCCCTTTCAGGATATGATCGGCCGCCACGGCATCTTTATCGAGCCAGTGATAGATATCGGTTCGTCCTCCCCAAACAATAGCCATTAAAATCAGAAACGTGATAAGTCCCAACAATGGCACCAAGCTGGAAATAGCTTCTGGTACACGACGAAAGGCCACCTGCCATCCACCCATAGCCATGGTGGTAACGCAGATGAAAAACATGGAGGCATTCACAACCAACAGCCAGAATACACTGTTCTGCAACAGGACTGCCCAAAAACGGGTGCCGGCTGCACTATGGGCTTCAGCACCATGAGCCGCGGCCCCATGATGAGCGACCGGATCAAACGGATGCATGGTTATGATACCATATACCAGTGCAATTACACCTGCCAGGATCAGTCCCCATGTCCATTTTTTATAAGAAGCCGGAAGTTGAAATGTCTGCGTCATCAGAAAAGTCGTTTAATATAGATGGTTGTTCTGTTTTATTTAATCCCGTTTTTTGGTTGTATCCGAAGCGGGTGCCGTTGCGGTTGCTTTCGGTTGCAACGTGCGGATGTATTTCACAATTTTCCAGCGCTGTTCGCGCGATAACTGTGAAGCATAACTGCCCATTAGGTTTTTACCATAGGTTATGGAATGGAACATCGTTCCGTCTGCCATTTTCACGTACGTGTCCAGCGTAAGATTGGCTACTCCACCGATTTTTCCGGAGGTCGATAATGGCCCGTTACCCGCTCCTTTGTCGCCATGACAAATGGCGCAGTTGATATTGTACAAACGAGCCACTTCTTTCATTTCACCCTCGTTCATGTTTACGGTATCATATGGGTTGGGCACACTTGCACTCTTGGCATAACCAGCACTGTCGTTCGTGTTAGTGTATTCAAACAGATCACCCTGTTTGATGGTGCCATGTACCGGGGCGGCATTGTAAAATATTTTATTGCCACGCTCCGCCGGATTCTCCGTAAAAATTGCGGAATCGCGCTCTGCATAGGTTTCATAAGCACGGCTGTAAGCCATATCGGGCATGTACACCTTGCCAGGCTTACGGTTATCTCCACAACTGAACAACGTAATCAGTGCGGTGACAGCCAGTGAGTAGGTCATTATTTTTTTCATACGTTTGATCATATTTTCAGAATCGGACTGTTGTTTGCAGCGTGGGATTCTGTCGTATTAGTATCCTTTTTCTTCGCGATAAAGTTTTTGTTCACGGTCGTAGCGGCCAATCCACCAACCGGTTTCTGCTTCCTGCACATTGATTTCTTTCGCTCCGGCCTGTTGTAAGAAGGCCTGCAGTTCGGCGTCGTTGGTTTGATCGGTACACTCGATGGCCATTACGAACAGGTCATCGGTGGCACGTGGATGGAAATGGTGTTTTTTTACAAACGGCGCAAGCTGGCAGAGATAGCAGAACGTGAGTACCATACCCACCGCCGAGAACAGTACCGTCAACTCAAACGTGATCGGTATCCAGGCAGGCAGGGCAAAATGTGGCTTACCACCAATATTCAATGGCCAGTCTTTGGTAAACACCCAGCTCATAAACGTGAGCGCGGTCGTGGTACCAGTGATCGCGTAAATGAAACCAGCGGTGTGTAAACTGGTTTCCCGTAAACCAAGCGCATGATCTAACCCATGCACCGGAAACGGTGTATACACATCATGGATCTTGTACCCCGCTTTGCGTACATTTTTGACGGCAGGGAACAGCACGGCTTCATCATCAAAACAGCCGACCACAAATTTTTTAATTCCTCCAGACATAATAGTTATTTAAACGAGTCTTATAAGTCAACTGGCGAGAAAGCTGATTTTGGTCAACAACTTTCAGCACCTTTTACATTTATTCTTTTTTATGCGAGCCTTTCGGCTGGCCATTCTTTTTCTATTCTCTTTTCCAATGCACGTCTCAATGGCCGTGCTCCACTTTCTCCACATAAAATTTCTCGGCATCCGATTTCTCTATGTCGGTCATTTTCGCCTTGTAATTTTCACCACTGGTTTTGAGGATGGACTTGATCTCGGCCACCGCAATCACCGGGAAGTATTTGGCAAAAAGGAAGAAACAGGTGAAGAATAACCCGAACGTACCGAGGTAGAAACCAATCTCCCAGATGGTTGGACTATAATACGTACTCCAGCTGGAAGGAAGGAAATCACGGTAGATGGATGTTACGATGATCACAAAACGCTCATACCACATACCGATATTTACCACAATACTCATGAAGAAGGTAACCGTGATGTTGCGGCGCAGTTTACGGCTCCAGAACAACTGAGGAGATACCACATTGCAGAACATCATCAACCAATAACTCCATCCGTACGGACTCCACAGGTTGGCTCTGTTTTCAGAGAAGGCGTACCACTCGTACGGATTTTGACCGTACCAGGCAATGAACAACTCTGTCAGATACGCACAACCTACAATGCTACCGGTCAACACAATCACTTTGTTCATAGCCTCAATGTGACCCAACGTGATGTAATCTTCCAGCGCCATGACTTTACGTACCACAATCAACAAGGTTTGCACCATGGCAAATCCACTGAAGATCGCACCGGCTACGAAGTACGGCGGAAAGATGGTGGTATGCCATCCGGGAACAACCGAGGTGGCGAAGTCGAAGGATACGATGGTATGTACCGATAGTACAAGCGGTGTACTCAAACCGGCCAGCACCAATGAAAGTGACTCATGACGCTGCCAGTGCTTAGTACTACCTGTCCAGCCAAACGAAGCAATACCATATAAAAGTTTACGCAGTTTTGTGTTTGCGCGATCCCGCACAGTAGCCAGATCCGGAATCAATCCCGAATACCAGAACAAGAGCGATACGGTAAAATAGGTGGAAATCGCGAATACGTCCCATAGAAGTGGTGAGTTGAAGTTCACCCACAATGGTCCGCGGGAGTTTGGATACGGAAATACGAAGGGGAACATCCACACACGACCCATATGCCAGATCGGAAACTGACCGGCGCACATTACCGCAAAGATGGTCATGGCCTCGGCCGCACGGTTCACCCCAGTTCTCCATCCCTGACGGAACAACAACAAAATGGCCGAAATCAGTGTACCGGCATGACCGATACCTACCCACCATACGAAGTTGGTAATATCCCAACCCCATCCGATGGTTTTATTCAAATTCCACTGACCGATACCGTAAGTTACCTCGCGATAGACACTGTAGGCGCCAAACAGAAGCAGACCAACACTGATGTAAAACCCGATATACCAAAGACGGCTGGGTTTCAACTCAATCGGTTTGATAATGTCCTCCGTTACCTGGTGGTAATCCTTATTACCATCTACCAGCGGCTCTCGTTGTTGTGATTCGTATTTCAGTAATGACATAGTCGGTATCTGTTTAGCGGGTCGTCAGCAATTACGTTAGTTATGAATGAGCGTCATGTTTGGCATCTGCAGCATGCGTATCGTAAGACAGCGAACGGTCTGTGTTGCGGATTTTCGCCAGATAACTCACATTCGGCAATACGTGCAGGTGCTCCATTACATAAAAATTCCGGTTCAAGTCCATACGGGCTTTGGCCACTTCACTCTCTTTGTCATTCACATTACCAAACTGAATAGCATGGGTCGGACAAGCTTGCATACAGGCCGTTTTCACGTTGCGTACGATAGCCGGATCCTCGTTCTTTTTCGCATCCAGTTTCTTTTCCTGTAAACGCTGAACACAGAATGAGCATTTCTCAATCACACCACGAGAACGAACCGTCACATCGGGGTTCAACACCATGCGGGTCAAATCCTCGTTCATCTGGAACACCGATTCATCCAGGTCTTTACCACGCAGTGGCTCCTGGTTATCAGCGAAGCTATCAGAACCGGTATAGTCGAGCCAGTTGAAACGACGTACTTTATATGGACAGTTGTTAGCGCAATAGCGGGTACCGATACAGCGATTGTAGGTCATTTGGTTCAAACCTTCACTGCTGTGATTGGTTGCGGCTACCGGACAAACATTTTCGCAAGGTGCATTGTCGCAATGCTGACACATCAT
>JBJTXG010000345.1:0-2093 GCA_046082125.1 Ferruginibacter sp.
AAGAAAAATACCCAATCCGGCAGCGGATGTCAATCCGGCTGACCAGTTGCTCTCAAAAAGAATGCAGGTGTTCGCCAAGGCGAACAAGGGTAAAATTAAAAAAGCAACCGGTTTATGCAACGCGTGCTGGATCTTGTAAGAAATGGTATTGGATGATCCATCGCCAAAGGGGATGGCAAAGGCTAATAAAACCCCTGAAATCGTGGCGTGTACCCCCGAGTGTAACAAACAATACCAAAGGGCGATGCCGCCTATTAGATAAGGCCAGGCATTATGCACACGGAGTCGGTTCAACACCAACAGGATGCCAAAAATACCAGCCGCCGCAATCAGAAACCAGCTATGGATTTGGTCCGTGTAAAAAAGGGCGATGACCAGGATGGCACATAAATCATCAATTACAGCCAGAGCTGTAATGAAAACTTTCAGGGAGGTAGGAACGCGGTTACCGAGTAATGAAAGAATGCCAACGGCAAAAGCGATGTCGGTGGCTATTGGAATACCCGCACCATCGGCGGTAGGTCCGCCAATATTCATCGACAAATAAATACCGGCCGGTACAAGAACACCACCCAATGCACAAAGGGTAGGGAGCATGGCTTGCCGAAGCGTCGAGAGCTCGCCGGCGTATACTTCACGCTCAAGCTCTAAGCCGACCAACAGAAAAAAAAGGCTCATCAGTCCGTCGTTCAGCCACTGCGTGACCGTATGGCCGTTCCATGATTGATCCCAAAAGGAAGCATATGCAGCCCCCCCGCTACTATTGGTTATCAATAGCGAAATCACGGTGGCGCCGATCAATAAAAAACCGCCGGTTCGTTCACTTTGAAAAAAGTCGGCAAACAATTTGGTGAGTCGCATGTTATTTTAGTCTTCTTTTTTTGATCATGCCGCCTTTCATATCTTTCACACTGGCCATGAAAACAAAGGCATCCGGGTCTATTTTTTCAATTTCAAGTTTGAGTTTGCTTACTTCTAATCGTGTCACGATTGTGTAAACGATTGGCATGGCGAATGATTTTTTACCTTTCTTACCAAAGCCGCCTTCGCCATTGTAAATGGTGAATCCGCGACCCATGGTTTCGGTGATCATCATCCGTATTTTTTCTTCCTTGATTGAAATGATTGTTACGCCCATATATTCTTCGATCCCCTCGATGATATAGTCAATGGTTTTTGAGGCTGCCAGGTAGGTGAGCATGGCGTATAGTGCCGTCTCAATGGATAATAGCCAGGCAGCAAGTGAAAAGATAATAACGTTGATAAACAGAATGACATCGCCAATGGATAAGCCCGTTTTTCGGCTGATGGAGATGGCCAACACTTCCGTGCCGTCGATGACACAACCACCGCGCATGGCTAATCCAATACCAGCACCTAGAAAAAATCCGCCGAAAACTGCAATGAGTAATTTGTCTTGTGTAATAATCGGGTAAGGGAAAAAAGCGACCAGGATCGCCAGACACAAAATGGCGATGATTGTTTTTAATGCAAAGGCAGCATTGATAATACGGGCGCCCATGATAATGAACGGGATATTGATCATCACTAGGAGCACCGGCACGGAGATTTGGGTAATCTCGGCAATCAGCAAGGAGAGTCCGGTGGCGCCTCCATCTATGAAATTACTTGGGAGTAAAAAACCGTTTAACCCAAATCCGGCAGAGAATACACCGGCCCCAATCAAAAGGGTATCAAAGAATAGCGCTTTCCATTCAATGCGTTTACGGATCAGTAATCGGGCTTTGTCCAAACGGCTCATGTCGATTAGCTTGTGTTCATTTAAAGATACTGAAAGAGAAGCGCTTATATCAATGTTGGTTGATATCGTTTTGGTCATTCGTTTGATTGGTCGATTTTGATGGTATCTTTGCATTGGATCTGTTTGTCGGCTGTCGCCTCAATTCAATTGGGGAGGAAAGTCCGGACAGCAAAGGGCGGCATACCGGTGAATAGCCGGCTTCCTGCAAGGGAAAGAGCCAGTGCCACAGAAAATAACCGTTTCGGGTAACCGAAATAAGGGTGAAAACGTGAGGTAAGAGCTCACGGTGATCTTCAGTAATGAAGATTGCGGGTAAACCTTATGTGCGGTA
>JBJTXG010000346.1:0-4667 GCA_046082125.1 Ferruginibacter sp.
GGAGCGTGTGGTTTCACACCTGTTGACTCATTTAAAATCGGATTTTGATTTACATCTTGCCCTCTATTCCAAACAGATAGAATACGATATACCGGCGGATATCCCCGTGTTTGACATGGGACAAACCAATCTGGAGAAGCCCTTGGAAGTTTTTTTAAAGATTCCGTTTTTTGCGTATAGGCTGTACCGTTATTGTCGAAAAAATGACATTCAAACGTCGGTAGCCTTTTTAAATCGTCCGTGTTATATCAACGCCCTGATGCGTGTTTTATTTTCTTTTCGGGGCAAGGTAATCATGTGCGAGCGAACCCATCAGTCTACCATTTTGGCTTCCAATTCCCGGTTATTCCGGTTTGTTTCCACCAAGCTGGTTTCTTTCGCTTATAAGAGAGCTGATTTGGTTTTAGTCAATTCGTTTGCTTCCAAGTTCGATCTGCAGCATCATTTTCAGGTACGTAAACAGATACAGGTCATTTACAACCCGGTGGATGTAGACATGATTCGTTCGTTATCAGATATGGCGTGTCCCTTTATTTTTGAAAAGGGCATTTTCCATTTCATAGCAGTGGGTGGATTCCGTCGAGAAAAAAACCTCCCAATTCTGCTCGATGCTTTTTTTCTGATCCGGCAACGGCCGGTAAAGCTGATTCTGGTTGGATCCGGTGTATTGGAGTCCTCCCTGAAACAAAAGGTTCAGGATTTGGGTATGGGTGAGCAGGTGCATTTTACCGGATTCGATAATAATCCTTACAAATACATGCGCCAGTCTGATTGCCTGGTGTTGAGTTCGTATGTTGAGGGTTTTCCAAATGTATTGCTGGAGGCCCTTGCGTTGGGGAAACCGGTAATCTCATCCGATTGCAAATCCGGTCCACGCGAATTGCTTGCACCGCAATCCGATCTGCATGCTTCGGTCGAAAGCCGGTATGAGCTGGCGGAGTATGGTATGCTTACTCCGGTAAATGATGTGACTATTTTGGCAGAGGCGATGCGTCGTATTATGGATGATCCCGAACTCCGGGAGACGTATGCTTCAAAAGCAATTAGCCGTGCACGTCAGTTTGCCATTCGCGATATCATGCAGTATTTTCGGCTTGCTTTTTCGGGACTATAATCCTTCCTTTATATTCAATCAACATCAGGGCGCCGATATACAGGGGTACAATCGGAATGCGGTATCGTCCCAGCGTACCAAAGTTTGACGTTGATAATCCGATCAGTGTGGCAAATAAAATACAGAATAACAAACAGAGCAGTACATAGGGTTCGGTAAATAGTATTTTCAGGCTGCGAAATAAACCGGTTCTACTGATTACAAACAGCAGCAATCCGAACAACAGCAAATTTTCCAAGGCCGAAAAAACCATCAACACATTTTTACTTTCCCACAGAAAAGGCCGGTACAGGGTGGCGGTTATACCCACCGGCATTTTATTAATGAACCCGTTGACGGTTGGATCGATTTCCCCGATAGTGAAGGTGGAGCCACCGGCTTCCGGATCATTCAAGTAAGACTGTTGCTGCTCTTTTACATTTTCAAACAGTTTTTCGACGGCGTAATCACCTAGGTATTGTTCAATCAGCGGGGCATTGAATCGCCAAAGTATGATCAGCAACAGGATACATACCGGGAAGATAGCTTGTCGAATCCAGCGCAATCGAATCATCGAACTGACCTGCATGATCAGAAAAATCAGGTAAGGAACGGCCATGACAGCCAGGATATACGCGCGGATATTCAACAGCAAATAAACCGACAGAGCGGCTATGATCCAGTAGCGTATTTTGAATTGTTTTTTAACAATCAGCTGGTGGTTGCAATAAATCAGCCAACCCAGTGCTGCAATGCCAATGGTGTCTTTGAGGATGCCGGATCCGTATAGCGTTACCGTTGGAAAAAATAAAATACCCCAGGCCAGGTATTTCCGACGTTCCGGCATCAGGTCGTCGAGGGTTTCAAGCAGTTTGAACATGCCTGAATAAGCAATCAGGGCAAAGAGCATGCTGGTAGTAGCGAAACGTCCCAATCCGGGATAGGAGAGCAAAAAGGTGATGCGTTCCAGAAACCAACCCGCTTCGTTACTGCTGCCTTCGAGGTCATATTGTTCCAGCAGGTAGTTGTGATCCTGTTGCAACAGCTGAAGGCCTTCGCGGCCGTTGTCGACTAGTTCGCGCATATAGCGCACATTTTTGAAATAATTGATACTGTCGCCGAAGCCCCAATAATAGTAGATCAGAAAACAATACAACAGGGTTAAGACCAGTTTGAACAGAAATCCGCTGAATAGATACTGTTGATAAAGTGTATTGGTTGAATGTCGTTTTTGAATCACCCACAATACACCGAGTAAGGCGACGGCATACACCGGAATCAGCCAGTAGTCGATGGTATCGATATAACCTTTATACATGCGGGATTGCGACTACAAGATACTTTAAAATTGACGTGGCCGTTGCATTTTCGGTTTTGAGTAATAACCGCAGACTAAATAGGCAATTTTCGTTTCTTTGCAATTCAATACGGTCAATATGTCATCATCTCGTTCTATCCTGATAACCGGTGGTGCCGGCTTCATTGGTTCACACCTGGTTCGGCATTTTGTAAACACCTATCCGCATCATCATATTGTCAATCTGGATAAGCTCACTTATGCGGGCAACCTGGAAAATCTGAAAGATATTCAGGGTGCTCCCAATTATACCTTCGTCAAAGGAGATATTGGGGATGCTGAGCTGGTGAATGATCTGTTTCGTCAACATGGGATTGATGCCGTATTGCATTGTGCGGCGGAGAGTCATGTAGACCGATCCATCACCGACCCGCTGGCCTTTGTACGTACGAATGTATTGGGTACGGTCACCTTGTTGCATGCGGCCAAGGAAAACTGGAAGACGTCGATGGAGGGCAAACTTTTTTATCATATTTCTACGGATGAAGTGTACGGCTCATTGGGTTCAACGGGGTTTTTCACCGAATCAACCGCCTATGATCCGCGCAGTCCGTATTCGGCCTCCAAAGCTTCTTCGGATCATTTTGTGCGGGCCTTTCATCATACCTATCAACTGCCCGTCAAATTATCCAACTGTTCAAACAATTACGGGCCTTATCATTTTCCCGAAAAGTTGATTCCCTTGTGTATCCACAACATCATCCATCAGAAACCCCTGCCGATTTACGGAAAAGGAGAGAATGTGCGCGACTGGCTTTATGTGGAAGACCATGTTACAGCTATTGACCGCGTATTTCATCACGGGAAAATAGGCGAGACCTACAATATCGGCGGACATAATGAGTGGACTAACATTGCCCTCGTGCGCGAACTCTGTCGCCAGATGGACTTCAAATTGCAACGAGCTCCGGGTACCAGTGAGCAGTTGATTACGTATGTTCAGGATCGTGCCGGTCACGATCTGCGATATGCCATTGATGCCGACAAACTCGAGCGTGAACTGGGCTGGACGCCGTCCCTGCAGTTTGAAGAGGGGCTTTCCAAAACCATCGATTGGTACCTGGCCAATACCGAGTGGCTACAACATGTGACCAGTGGCGCCTACCAGGCTTATTATGCTCAGATGTACGGCGAAAGCCAGTGATGAACTGCTTGGTTTAAATCTTACACCCATTTTACACCGGTTTTATTAAACACTGTTTGCATCATAGGCTGAACTGTTGAATATTTGATACAAACCTGCTTTGTTGATTAAAAAAAAATAATTCTTCAACAAATAGGGGATCCTAATTGTATTGTATATCTCAACCAGTTTGTATGAACTCATTTACCATTAAAGACCTGGAGAACCTATCGGGCATCAAAGCCCACACCCTGCGTATCTGGGAACAACGGTACAGCTTCATCAAGCCGGCGCGTACGGAAACCAATATCCGATACTACTCCAACAATGATCTGAAGGCCATTCTGAACATCGCGTTGCTCAATAAATACGGGTATAAAATATCCCATATTGACAAAATGGATGATACCCAAATACGCGAAAAAATCCTGACCCTCACCCAGCAAGAGGCCCAGCAGGAGCGTATTGTGAATGAACTGGTCAAACAAATGGTAGATCTGGATATTGAGGGATTTGAAAATACGCTGAGCGGATATATCGTTGCCCGTGGTATTGAGCGTACCATTACCCAAATCATTTTCAAATACCTGGAGAAGATTGGCATTTTATGGATGACCAACCATATCAACCCGGCACAGGAGCATCTCGTGACCAACATCATTCGTCAGAAATTGATTGTGGGTATCGAAAGCATCAACACACCGCTTAAATCTGATAAAACCCTGCTGTTGTTTTTGCCGGAAAGCGAATACCATGAAATAGGATTACTTTTCATGTATTATCTATTGAAAAGCAGAGGAATAAATGTTATTTACCTGGGTTGCAACGTACCATTGGCTGATGTAGGCTACGTGGTTAATGTAAAAAAGCCTGATTATTTATATTGCCATGTCACCCGCCCTGGCTTTAATTTTAATTTCGACCGTTTCCTCTCCAATTTGAGCAAAAACATACCCGACACGCCTTGCATGATCTCCGGATTACTCACCCAGAACTACGAAAAAAAGATCCATCCGCCCGTTGTCTTCAAGCGCACATTTGCCGAGGTGATGGACTTTATAGGCAATCTGTAGAATCTTTTTTAAAAATAATTA
>JBJTXG010000347.1:0-3429 GCA_046082125.1 Ferruginibacter sp.
TTTTATTTCAGTTCTCCCTGGCAATTAACCAAGTGAGCACATACTCATCATGGACCAAGCCATAAACTGTCAATCGACGAGGTGCTTCCCGACTGAATTCGATTTGTGCCATAATGTGATTGTTTGTCATGGTTTCAACAGACAACAACCGAATCTGTTTTTTAAAATCAACAGCACCCTTACCGTACCACTTAAATACGGTTTCTTTCAAAGACCAGGCCAGTGTGTAATGGCATTCGTCATGAAAAGGGAGCGCATGCAAGACCTGTTTGTCTTCCTCGATCAAAAATTTCGATTGAACCAATACCGCTTTTTCTCCAATGGCTTCAATATCCACGCCACACCGATTTTCTTTCGTTAGGAGGGCCGCCGACCAGCCGCGGGTATGCGAAAACGATATGTCCACTGCAGCAGTTTTGTGTACGGGTCGTCCATGAGCATCCTGAGCAAGCAGCTCCAAATCAATATCGGGCGACAGCGTACGGATGATCTGCCGGCAAGATCGGTGACCGAGTTCAAGGGCTTCGTGTCGGAAGGTTCGTATGGTTGGAACTGCTTCAAAAAAAGCCAGGTTCTCTTCTATTTTCCAAATACCCAGGGTTGAGGTGTCGTTGATATTTTGTTGAAAAACCAAAGGCATGTACTACTTGGAATTAAATGATCATGCAATGAAAAAACTAATTTTACAAAGTACGCGAAAATTTACCCAATCATGATACTGAGCGACAAACGCATTCTGGAAGAAATGGATAAAGGTTCGATCAAGATAACGCCTTACCGCCGGGAATGCCTGGGCAGCAATAGTTATGATGTTCATCTTGGCAAAACCTTGGCCACCTATGATCAGAGCGAACTCGATGCAAAAAAACACAATACGATCTCTTATTTTGACATCCCTGAAGAGGGCTATGTATTGCAACCGTCCGTTTTTTATTTAGGTGTTACGCTGGAGTATACCGAAACCCATGCGCATGTTCCTTTTTTAGAAGGAAAATCCTCTACCGGCCGGCTGGGTATCGATATTCATGCAACCGCCGGAAAAGGGGATGTGGGCTTCTGTGGCAATTGGACACTCGAGATATCGGTCAAACAACCGGTACGCATCTACGCCGGCATGCCCATTGGACAATTGATTTATTTTCCGGTGGAAGGTGAGATTGAAGTCCGTTATAATGAAAAGAAAAATGCCAAGTACAGTGGCCAACCCGATTTACCCGTAGAAAGTATGATGTGGAAAAATCAGTTTTAGCAACACATCGGGTTACCAACCATATTGATCCTCATACGACAAGAGCAACATGACGGCCGCATCATACGACCGTATGCCAGCCTGCTGACGGTTCGACTTCAAAAACACATCAAAGACTCGTTCAAAAACAGTACCCAACACCTGAGATTGCCTTTGCTGATAGTCTCTCCAGGTTTGAAGGTCTCTTTGCACCCCCGGTTGACACTGCTTGAGAATAGTTCTGGCAGCAGCTGTATCTGTCAATCGTAGTTGCCTGTTAGCCAGCATCAGCATTTCTAGATGAGCCGCATATCGAAACAACGGATGTGTCGACTGACGGCAAGTCAAATAACCAACAAAATTGGCCTCCGATTCATTGGCATAGCCTAATTGATGAGCCAGTTCATGACAGGCCACAAACGGCTTTAAGAAAACAGGCAGGTTTCGGTTCAATTGTGCTTCAGCAGTAAACGGATTGTAATAGCCGGCTACACCGGTCAAATCGCCCAACCAGCTCCACATAGAGTACTTAAGCGACGTGTTTGACAATGTCCAGCGCTCAAACTGGGTAACCTGAACATCAAAACAAGAGGCAACCAACGCCAATAGCGAATCTTGCACAAATTGAGCTGTCCTCGACTGTTGTGTTTCCTGAATCAGACTATTAACACTATCCCGCAAGCGTGTGTTCAGGGCAATCAAACGCTCGTTCACCGGATTAACCTGTTTCAATATCAATTCCTGTTTTACGTCCGAGCGGAAATAATTCATGCCCCAACTCAGGTAAAAAACAACCGCAATGACCAACAGCCAGCTAATGCATCCAACGAACTGAAATCGGCCGGACACCGGCTGAACGTTCGGTTGCTTATTGGTGAAAAGCGAAAAAATCCAGCGACCACCCCGTAACAGCAACAGAACAAGTACGATATAGATCAACAGATCACCCACGCTGAAGGGTATACTTCCAAAAATCAGCCTTAGCACATCCGTAAACGGCTCAAAAAACAAGGGTACATAAAAATGATCAAGTCCGTATGGCCAAAAACTGAGAAAAATGAGCCCAATCCCAGCCAATAACGCTGTAGACAAAACAATTATATGATTTCTGACAGGTGTCATGGACGGACTGAAAATACAAAAAAAGACGCAATTTTGGTCGATCGGCCACGGTATTACCTCATCAAAACCATGTTTTTTTCAAGTATTTGAACTACATTTGCCCTCCTTTAACCTGAACGGAATGGCGAGCAAACGGGCATTTGAAATAGCCTTCGTAGGACTTCGACCCGGGACTAACACGTTTTCGTACAAGGTTCAGGAAGAGTTCTTTCGAGATAGAGGTGTTGACTTTACCAATCCGCAGGTTCAAATAACCCTGCATTTGGAAAAGAACACCGGTTTTTTGCAGCTTTTGTTTGAAATCGGAGGTAGCTTGGACATCTGCTGTGACCGATGCGGAAATGCTCTCACCATGGACTTGTGGGATGAATTCAAAACGATTGTCAAACTGGTGGATGATCCCGAGCAAATGAACCAGCAGGAAGATGACCCGGACGTACTGTATATTTCCCGCACGGAAAGTCATCTGAATGTGGAGAATTGGCTGTACGAGTTTACCTTGCTGAGTATTCCAATGCAACGCATGTGTTCTCCTGAAAAAATGGGAGGTCCGCAATGCAATCAGGAAGTCCTCCAAAAACTCAAAGAGATGGAAGACCGGATGCGCGAACAAACAAAAAACAATATCTGGAAAGACCTCGAAAAATTCAAACCAGATCAACAAACGGACAATTAAATAACAGACCATGCCTAATCCCAAACGGCGCCACTCTCAACAACGCAGCGCCAAAAGAAGAACGCATTACAAGGCTACTGCCGCTACACTCAGCACAGACAGTACCACCGGCGAAATCCATGTACGCCATCGTGCCCACGTCAGTGAAGGCAAACTCTATTACAAAGGAAAATTGGTTGCTGAGAAAGCTCCAAGCCGGATTGGATAGATGCACATTACTTGTACATTCTCAATTTCCGATGTATCTCCTTGCAATCAGTTACTGATTCCAAATGCATGTCGTAGGCAGGCCTTTGGAATTTTCTTTTTACTATGAATCGTATAGGTATTGATATGATGGGTGGTGACCATGCGCCGTTGGAAGCGGTGAAGGGCATTCATTCCTTTATTCAAGCAGGCAGCC
>JBJTXG010000348.1:0-3229 GCA_046082125.1 Ferruginibacter sp.
CTATGCCAAGGGTGGTAAAATCGGGTTGTTTGGTGGAGCAGGCGTAGGTAAAACCGTATTGATTCAGGAACTGATCAACAATATTGCGCAAACTTACAGCGGACTATCTGTATTTGCCGGTGTGGGTGAACGTACCCGTGAAGGAAATGACCTGATGCGTGAGATGATCGAAGCCGGTATCATGAACTACGGCGATCAGTTCAAACACAGCATGGAAGAAGGTGGCTGGGATCTGAGTTCAGTGAAGCTCGAAGAGCTGAAAGAATCGAAAGCAACCTTCGTGTTCGGACAGATGAACGAGCCGCCTGGAGCCCGTGCCCGTGTGGCGTTGAGCGGACTGACCATCGCCGAATATTTCCGTGATGGCGAAGGCGACGGACAAGGAAAAGACATTTTGTTTTTCGTAGACAATATCTTCCGTTTTACTCAGGCCGGTTCTGAGGTTTCGGCCCTATTGGGTCGTATGCCCAGTGCGGTAGGTTACCAGCCAACGCTGGCAACGGAAATGGGATTGATGCAGGAACGCATCACCTCAACTAAAAATGGTTCGATTACATCCGTTCAAGCGGTGTACGTACCGGCGGATGACTTGACCGATCCGGCTCCGGCCACAACGTTTGCGCACTTGGATGCCACCACGGTATTGAGTCGTAAAATTGCCGATTTGGGCATCTACCCGGCGGTGGATCCACTGGATTCAACCTCCAGAATCCTGACGCCTCAGATCGTGGGAGAAGCCCATTACAACACGGCCAATCGTGTTAAACTGATCCTTCAGCGCTATAAGGAATTACAGGATATTATCGCGATTCTGGGTCTCGATGAATTGAGTGATGAAGATAAACTGGTAGTATCACGTGCCCGTAAAGTTCAGCGTTTCCTGAGTCAGCCTTTCTTTGTGGCTGAACAGTTTACCGGATTGAAAGGCGTATTGGTGCCAATCGAAGAAACCATCCGTGGTTTCAATGCCATCATGGACGGAGAAGTGGATGAGTATCCGGAAGCGGCGTTCAACCTGGTTGGTACGCTGGACGATGCGATCGAAAAGGGCAAGAAACTGATGGCGGCTGCGAATGCGTAATAAAAATCCATTATTGCCGGTTCGACTGCTAAAATGGATGATTGTTTTGATCACACTGAACAACAAACTTTTCTGCCGGCTGGCATCAAACATCTCTACGACATGAAACTAGAAATACTAACCCCTGAGCAAAAAGTATTCACCGGCGAGGTGTACGGTGTACAGCTGCCGGGCATCAATGGCTTGTTTGAAGTACTTGACCGGCATGCGCCTCTTGTGAGCGCGTTGAAAGCGGGCACGCTCAAGATTTTGAACGACAAAACCAAAACAACCTCCTATACAATAGAAGCTGGTTTTGTGGAGGTGCTCAACAACAAAACAATCGTATTGGTGGAAGGCGCTAACGAGAAATAATTGACAAAACCACATAATGACTGGAAAATCCTGCTAATTGCAGGATTTTTTTTACGCTTTCATGACTAAAGCGTCGACAAAGAGAAATACTTTTACAAGGATTCAAAAATATTTTTAATTAGTTTATAAATCATCGTTTATGCATAATCGTTATTACTTCCTGATTGTTTTCCTTCTTATGACTTTCGGGGCAACAGCTCAACAAACAGACCGATTGACTCGAATGAATGAGATACGATTAAATATTCCCATGACCATTGCGGGTCTGCCAGAAATTAACTACGAACGTCTGATGGATGACAACCTAGGTTTAGGTGTTAGTGTTGCTATAGCGGTTGATAACCCGGACAGAATGCCTTATCGTACCCAATTGATGACCTTCGGAAGGTTATATTTTGGAAAGAAAAAAGGAACCGGATTTTATATCGAAGCCAACATGGCGGGGGTACAACAAAAAGATAGGTACACCGATTGGATAGGAGTCGACTCATTGGGGATACCAACGTATAAAACCATCGAGGAAAAGTCATTCAACCTTGGATTCGGTGCGGCCATCGGTGTCAAATTACTGGCGAAAAACGGATACGTGGGAGATCTGTACGCCGGTGGTGGCCGTTTATTCGGAACCTCGGTGACTAACGGTTATTTGCGAATTGGTCTTGCCATTGGCCGGCGGTTTTAAGTGAGCGCCTATTTTGACTCATATTTCCAGTACACATGTGATCGGGCCAGTGCTGGAAAAACAAGCAAGATGAGTAGCGTCCATGGTTGGTCAGTAACTAAATAAACACCAAGCGTCAACAAAAATAAATACAAAGGGTAAGCGAGCATCAGCGTGCCAATCAGAACGGAGTCGTAATGTCCAAAAGGCGCGGCCTTTTTTGTGGCAATAGCTCGGATCGGATAGTACAACGGTGCATGCATCCATTTTCCAGCACAAGCAGGCAACCACAACAAGCGCCGCAGAACCGATGACATGGGCTGATTGACCGGATGTTTTACGAAGGCCTCCCGTTCGTGATCAAGATGATCGACCAGGGTCAGTAATTCTTTATGCAGTAATTCGTTGAACTGTCGGATAGTATTTCCTTCGCTACAATTCAAGTCTAGTGCGGTGTTAGAGAGAGGCTGACCGAACCGGATATCAACTGATTTTCCATATTCACGAAAGGAATGATAGTTGATACCGGTTGGGAGTACACGAAGTGGGATCCCTGCTTTCCAGCAACTGATAGCCAGCCGCGCAGTGCCTTTTTTGAGTGGCCGCAGTTTCCACTCGTTGACGCAGAGTCCTTCACTGAAAATGAGAACAATACCCCCTTTTTTGAAGATCGCCTGACAGGCCGAAAACGTGTCATAGTTGGTATTCAGATTATGGGCACCTTCACTGATGCGGTAAACTGGTAGAATATTCAGGGCATTCAACAGCCGGGTGAAAATTCCATTAGCAAACGCATCGCCTCTAGCTAGCGAATAAATGGGCTGATCAAACAGGGTGGCCAGTAGGATGGCGTCTAGAAAGGAATTAGGATGATTGGCCGCAAGTAGCAAAGGACCTTTTGATTGCAGCAGCTCGTTCCGGTTCACGCGGTATTGCCGGCAATAGAATGGTAAGGCCAACCGGGCCGGAATTTTCAGAAGCGAGTAGAGTAAGGCCATGAATTAATTGAGTTGCGGGTCAATAGGGTAATGCAATAAATCGATGAATGCAGGCCCTAGTGTTCGTATCGTTTCTTTCCACAAACTATCATGAGAAACATCAAACAACAGTCTTTCCTGTAGGGGAGCGGTTAG
>JBJTXG010000349.1:0-2260 GCA_046082125.1 Ferruginibacter sp.
CACATACTGCAGGTGAGTCCACTTGCTTGAACATCAATGGATGTTATTTGCGCAAACGAGTTAGCCGCTCCAAAACAGAGCAGCAACAGGTATAGTCTGATAGTCATAGTGTCAGGATTTACAGCAGGTGGATGAAGGGCAGCTTCCTTTGGATGTGCATTGATTAGTTGGCTGTCCACAAGTTGGCTCTTGGCAGCAGGCCTTTTTGCTACCATTACCCATTGTGCGTTCGTATTGGCAGCAGCCGTGTAATCGATTGTAGGCCTCATCGGTTGCCCGAACTGCCTCGGTGTCATAACCGGTAGCGGCAATCGCTTCCTGTATTTTCAGCATCGTCGTTTTGTTTTCGTTATACGTTACTGTTAGACGCTGATCACCTGCATCCCATTGGGCCTTATTGGCACCGGCTGATTTCGCCGCTTTTTCAATGGTATTTTTACACATGCCACAGTTCCCGGACACGTTGATGGATTCAGTTTTGCGTTGCGCGAAGACCTTGGTAGCGCAGAGGCTTATCAGGAACAGTCCTAAAAATATAATTCGTGTTTTCATTTGAATGCCATTTCAATTGGTGAAATAATTGGTTGGCTGGTAAGATATACCAGCAGATTAAAACATCCTCCCCTTTACAGGGAAAAAGCATTCTAAATCAGAAAAACGCCATGGAGAATAAACAATGGCGGGCCGTCCGGAGGCGGTAAGTCGATCAACCGGAAAACGTGTGTAGAAATGATCGGCCAGTTGATTGACGCAGGCCATTGCTGGATGGTTGGCATGATGACATCAGCCGAGAAGGCTGGTGTATGGAACTGAGTGAGTGTGGTATGACCTTGAGGTAATTTGAAGTAGGCTGTTTCATCATGACAGCATCCGTTATTTTTTTCCGTCATGCCACAGCGATCACACGCCTCATTCTCATTATTGTGGAAATCGACACCTACAAAATGGCCCATACAGTAGTGCAAATCCACCGTAAATCCGGTTGATACCAGTAAATAGAACAGGGTAAAAACTGAAAGTAGGACTTTTTTCACTATTTAAAAGTACGCATTGATGCTGAAATGAAACAATATCTCGTTGACAAAATCATCTAACTGACCTGAATTTTTTCATAATCCAATTCCAGCTTATCAGAAAGGAGTGGAATCCTCAGGGTCGGTGGTGGATCCGGGTGATGGAGCCAGACTGTCTGTTCCGAAGCCATCATCTGAGAAGAAATCGTTGTTGGTGCCGGCGGACTGCAACTCCGATTGAGGCCCGTCACCGGATTGAATAATCAACGAAAAATTAGCTTCCGCATAAATTGGATCGTTGAGTAATGAAGCCGGCAAGGTGAACTGCTTTATTTTACCATACGGCAGTGTTTTGTCGGCATATACCTTTTGCATAAATAATCCCCACTTAGGAGCCGACATCTCGGCGCCGCCACTGTTGTTGGCATAAATTGGAATAAACGGATCTTCACACCCGACCCAGGTGCCGGCAATCAACTCGGGTGTATAGCCAATAAACCAGCCGTCTGTATTATTGTTCGTGGTACCCGTTTTGCCAGCCTTTTCGACGGGAATAGCGTAGGCGTTTAGCCGCTGGGCAGTTCCGAATCGGACCACACCCTGCATCATTTTAACCATAGAGTACGCTTCGGCCTCTCCAATAAGTTGGGTGCTCTGGGCCAGCGGGAATTCAAAAATCAGATTCCCGTTTTTATCTTCAATCCGTGTAAAGCAGGTGGTTGGTGTGTTGAAACCGCGATTAGGAAACATGGTGTACGACCGTAACATCTCGAGCATTGGAATCTCAGCAGCACCTAATGCGATAGACGGATAATTGGGCAATTCCTGTTCGATGCCGCAAAGTTTAGCAAACTCTATCATCCGTTTTACACCTACAATTGAAATCAACCGCCAGGCCGCGCCGTTGAGCGAGTGTGCCAGACAATGTGCCAATGAGCCGCCGCCACCGCCAATGGTTTTACCGCTTAATGTCAGTGCGCTTCCAGATACTTTCGTTTCTGGAGTATAGGCCGCGTCGGTAACAGCCAGGGTATATAATAATGGCTTGAAAGTAGATCCTACTTGTCGCTTGGCCGTTACGTGATCATATTTGAACCAGCGAAAGTCAATGCCGCCAACCCAAACTGTCACTTATCCAGGATGCGGATCAATACAGGAAAAAGATGTTTGCATGAGTTGTTTATGGTATTTAATGGAGTCATAAGGAGTCATTACGGTATCTTTCTCATGTTTCTCATTACCCCACC
>JBJTXG010000350.1:0-2453 GCA_046082125.1 Ferruginibacter sp.
CATCGTTCGGCCGGCAAACGCACGCAGACTAATAAAAACCGTTGACCATGGTTTGTAAATAACCGACGGATCTACGGTGGATTGGGCAAAGCCAGGCAAGCTGGAAGTCGAAATATATTCAAACGAAGCGCAATCGACATAGGTGTTGGCCGCTGAATCAAAGATGCGGGTTACAAAACGAGGCTGCGACCACTCGGTATGGCCGGGATCCTGGAAAACAACTGCATAGTCGTACTTAATCGTGAAATTGCTATCCGATTGAGGTACCCGAATCGAGTACCGAATCCGTTCAGCCTGTGCTCCAATATTAGTATTTCCTAGGCGAACACAGCGGTTACTGCCGTCCGGCGGATTGGTTGGAAATAAACCAAAAAAATCAATGGCTGACGGATTAGCTCTGGTAATGATCCGATGACGGTTATTTACCGGATTAGACGGTACTACATTAATCACGTTTACATTGCCGACGGTATCCGCTGACCCAGTGTAACATTGCCAATTGGTAAAGTTTCCTTGTTCAAAATCGAGGTTGGGCGGACAAATAACCGCGGCATGATTGACGGGCGTTCCCGATCTGGCAGAAACCACCGTCGAACTAGTTTTTTCTTGTTTACTAGAAAGTACTTTTCCAGTAAAATCCATGGTGCCTGTTTCACCGGCACGCGTATAACGTAAAAAGCCCGGTGTTACTTCCAGGCAAAGATCAATCGTAAGCTTAGTAAGAATTCTTCCATCTATATTTATAACAAACCATTGATTATCTTTTCTTATTACAGTTTTATCTGAATAAAAATCAAAGGCTATATCATAAAAGCAACCAATAACCAATTTTCCTTGTTCGTTCAGGAATCCCCATTTTTCATTAATAGAAACAGCAGCACGTTGGTGGGCAAAGTTTCGAGCGCCATCATATACGGGCTCAGCAATGGCTCTCCCCGATTGATCAATAAAACTAAATTTATTACCTTCTAGAACCCTGGAAAAGCCATTAACAGAAGGCTCAACCTCATCCCATAATAATTGTCCATTATTCGTGTAACTTACTGAATGCGAGTGTGTTGACTGAGAAAAGACACCCTCAAACGATAGGCTCATTCCGAAGAAAAACAGGATTGAAAAAAACAGTTTCATTGGACAGTTGGTTTCACCGAATGGAATCGGTTCGTTATAGGATATTCCTAAAACGAAAAAAAAAGACTCTTATTATCCAACTGGAAAAATAGCGGAAAAGTACAAAACAGCGCGTAAGATTACGATATTCTGTCAGGCATCTGGTTCTGTAAATTGACGGGCATATAACGATGGCCGTTGGGTATTATTGTCCAACCCCTACTACTAACAGGTTAAAATTTATTTTTTTCTATGTAACAATCGCAGACAAATTGTCCAATATTGACGGCGATTTTCAATTCAAGGATTTTTCTATTCAACTCGATTCGAGCTTGCTTCATTTCTTGTGAACTTTTCGTATCTGACTGAATACTGACCACCCTTTTTTTAAATTGCGATTCGTAGGTCGAAATTTTAGTTTCATTTTTGGATAGGACCATATCACATGGCGACAGGTCGGACTGCCCTTGTTCTGATTGAATAGGTGCTACATTGTCTACTACGGCGGCGTCAATAGCCTGAAAGGCGGTTGATTTGGTAGCCCCCTTAATGGAATCCATTTTTTTCAGTAAATCGTTATACTCCAATGAATCAGTGTCTGTTACTGCTTTGATGGCCTGATCGACCTCCTTATTTTTTTGCAATGAGTTATTATCAGGCGATCCCTTTGTTATCTTTTCGGACTGTGTTTTTTGGGAAGTAGCGTTCCCTTTTTTTTGGGCCAATACTGCTGTGGCTTCAAAAATCAACAAAAATGAAACAAAAAGAAAAAATACATTTTTCATCCTAGAAAAATTATTGATTATCAATTCTAGATTCAATGATATTTTGTACCGTATTGGACACGTTAGACAACAAATTGTAGCCTGTTTCCTGTTCGATAAAATCCACCGAAGTACGGTACTGGCGCCAATCCGATCCGATGGCGTCGGTATTGGGCATGACCACGCTAATTACCCGGGTAGATGCGCTCACCCGATTCAGATCGTTATTACCGTTTGGCAGTACAACGATGGTCTTCCATAAATTAGCCGGAACCGTTACACGGCCATTATCGAGGGTTGTTTGAAATCCGCTATGGTTAGAAGTACCCCCTTCTCCATACACGCCACTAATGATGTATAATTCATTACCCGCGCTAACCAGTGTCCGGCAGTAATCTTCCAATGATGCCCAGGTTACTTGATTATTCACTGGCGCCTGTGGTATGATGTTGGTCATTAAAAAGGTAGCCGAATTAGCGACCACACTGGACGTTCGGTCGGATGAAGGACAAAGGTGGCCACGATCAAAACCAGATGATGCGTAGCTCAACGAACCCACCTGATACCAGCCGGCTGGAA
>JBJTXG010000351.1:0-3650 GCA_046082125.1 Ferruginibacter sp.
TGATGAATTATTCATTCAAACCTATTGACCTCCGCAGGGATACTTATCTCAAAGATCAGATGACTACGCCGGAGTTGGAAGCCTTCATCGAACTAGAAAAAATGCGCGGCTCGGAAATGCTGGGCACCTTGTTGATGGAACGGTATAACCGCGATGCGGTGCCCGTGTCAGTTCTTATTCTAACCCTGATTGGGGCTATTCTTTCCTCCAGGAAAGTGCGCGGTGGCAGTGGGTTTCACCTGGCATTGGGGGTGCTGATCAGTGTTAGCTACATTTTGTTCAGTCGATTCACCCATGTCTTTGCATCTAAGAGTGACTTGCCGCCTTTGTTGGCAGCCTGGACACCGAATCTGCTGTTTGGTCTTTTGGCGGTTTACCTCTATCAAAAAGCGCCCAAATAACACTTCGTTTTTCCGCTTAAAGATGACGTGAACTTTATAATGAGCTGTTTGTTTTACAATTTTTGCTGATGTAACTTTACGTCGCTGCATAAACGTTCAACATCCAGTAATTCATACATTATGGGTATCATCAAAGACCGATTCAAGGCAAAAGCAGATACGGTATCTGCTGAAATTAAAGACTTGCTCAAAGATCATGGGCAAAAAAAAATAGGGGAGGTTACCCTCGCTCAAGTATACCAGGGCATGCGGGGAATCACCGGCTTGGTTACCGAAACATCATTGCTGGACGCACAGGAAGGAATTCGGTTTCGGGGTTACTCGATCCCGGAACTGCGCGATAAATTACCAAATGCACCGGGCGGCTCGGAGCCACTGCCGGAAGGGCTGTTTTACCTGATGTTGGTTGGTGATCTGCCAACGGATGAGGATGTGCAGCACCTCACAAGCGTCTGGCAGCGTCGTAGCCACGTGCCAAACCATGTTTTTTCTACTATCGAGGCATTACCAATCAATACGCATCCGATGACGCAGTTTGTAGTAGCCATTATGGCACTTCAAACTGAAAGTCAGTTTGCTCGTCGGTATGCACAAGGCATGAGCAAAAAAGAATACTGGGATGCGGTGTTTGATGATTCCATGGATTTGATTGCTCGTCTGCCACGCATCGCCGCTTATATCTATCGTCGGAAATATAAAAACGGTGACCACATTCAGCCCAATGGGTTACTCGACTGGGCCGGCAACTTTGCCCATATGATGGGTTACGAAAATGAAGCATTTAAGGAATTAATGCGGTTGTATCTGTCTATTCACGCGGATCATGAGGGCGGTAACGTGTCCGCACACACGACGCATCTGGTCGGATCGGCACTCAGTGATCCCTATCTCTGCTTTGCGGCAGGTATGAACGGATTAGCCGGACCCTTGCATGGACTAGCTAATCAGGAGGTAATCAAGTGGATTTTCGAAATGCGCGAACACCTGGGATCCGCATCACCCACAAAGGAACAAATTGAAGAATACGTCCGTAAAACCCTCAGCGAAGGGAAAGTGGTGCCCGGATACGGACATGCAGTTCTTCGTAAAACCGATCCGCGGTTCACGGCGCAAATGGAATTTGGCAAAAAACATATGCCGGATGATCCGTTGGTACAAACTGTTTGGAACATATACGAGGCGGTTCCTCCCATTTTATCCTCACTCGGAAAAATCAAAAACCCTTGGCCGAATGTAGATGCCCACAGCGGTGCCTTACTCGTGCACTACGGCATGGAGGAATATGAATTTTACACTGTTTTGTTCGGCGTATCCCGTGCGCTTGGGGTATTGGCTAGTTTATGCTGGGACCGTGCCCTCGGATTTCCACTCGAACGCCCTAAGTCAATTACCACTGACCTAGTTAAAGAATGGCTGGAGGGCAAAGGTGAGGTTTGGGGTGAGTAAAAATTTTTACAAACATGCTGCTTTTAGGCCTGCTATCAAAGCAGGCTTTTTTGTACGAGGGTAGAAAAAAACCGAAGCGGAATGGCTTCGGTTTGTATAAGAATCAACCTTAATTGAGGATTATTGAGGTAGTTTTTGATCGGCAGGATCTGCTGGTAAATTCATGTTATCGATATCCATGGAGTCCAGTGTTTTGTTCATTTCGCTCTTCATGTCATTCATACCGTTTTTTATTACCTCCTGACTCATTTCCATGACTGTTTGTTTATCAAAAGCAACTTTCCAAGCATCTTTTTCTTTTTTCAGTTGATATTTTACAGTACTGTTGTCTTTTTTACTTCAATGGTTGCTTTGTCTCCCTCTATTTTAGGCGAGCCCAATTCCATGAATTTAAATTTTCCTTCCTCTTTTTTATCATCTGCTTTGGCTGTACTGTCTTTTCCCATGGCCATCATATCTAAGAAAGAGGCACTGTTTTCAGTTGCATATTGCTTAGCTGTTTTGATATCTTCCTTATAGAAGGCCTCTAAAAAATTGGAAAGGGTAGCTTTGGGATCGTTACTGTCTGACCCACTACAAGAATACAATAAGAGACTACTTAGTGTAGCAAATAAAAGAAGAATTTTTTCATAATCGTGTTTTTTGGATGTTGAGTGTAGCTAAGGAATCATTAAATACCATTTGATAAACGGGCTTGACAAAATCGGCCAAAAAAAATATCATCAACCCCAATAAATGTCCGACCGCCCAGTGTGTTTCGGTTAAAACAAAGGATGTGCTTTGTGGCTTGCTCAATTGATTTTGCAACGAGTTCTGCACAATACAATTTGTGATCTGTATGTAGGTCAAAGTCCATATCAAAAGTAACCGAATCATGTTGAAAGCTTAGTAGACGCTCCAATATCGTGCTTTTGTTTATGGAATCAGTTGCCATTTGAAATAATCCAACGGCATCATTATCAGCTGTATTACAAAAATCGGCAACAGATTGTCGTAAGATCTGCTGGTCGGGATTCCATTCACCGCCTAAAATATGGTAAACGACCGCCTTTCCGTTTTCAATTCGGATTAAACCGCAATGGGAGTATTGTTTATTTCGTTGATTCAGCGAACGGAGGGAATGGCTGGTAAAGTTATTGCCTGTTCGAGTGATGATGTCACCAGTTCGAGCATGTTTATCGATGAAATCGATGGCATGTAGGTAATTCAATTGGCGGATTTGGTTATGCTAAATCAAGGAGGAATCCGTTTTTGAGGTTGTTTGACGGAACGAAGAATCATGTTGTTCACTATGGCAAGACATCAGAAATAGGCTATACATCCAACGTTGACTCGGATGGTTAACCGGAATAGGAAGCAATCAAGCATAATGAATAAAATAATTTATTTCAGGTATTTACGGTGGTCATTCATTAAAAAATACCTCATATAATCCATGAAACAGGTACTTTTTTCCGCCTGGCGTTTCAGTACACTGATAGCGTGTTCTGTTTTTTTTGCCACGAACAAATCGACGTCCGTCGGCAATCACAAATACGGATCCTTCCGGTATTTCCTCTACAACCATATGGCTAGTTGGACGATGGTCGTATCGGCGGAGGACATCAGCGATGTATCAGTTCATGGAGAGGCGGCAGGTGCGGTGAGTGTAGTCCCAGGAGAGATCGATACCAGCAAATTTTGTGCCGGACCAGTCCGTGGTGACTTCGTAGTGCGCGGAGAGGGCTTGGAGAAGGTGGTCAGCGTGTTGTCGGCCGACGTACTCGATGCCGAAATCATCGACGATAAGGACAAACACGACAG
>JBJTXG010000352.1:0-2197 GCA_046082125.1 Ferruginibacter sp.
ATCGAGATTATCTTTTTGAAGACTTCGCTGCTGATCTGGTCCGCGGTGCCCGAGCGTTTGAACAAGTTTTTGGGTGTTCAGTGGAAGATTGATAGACCCGGCAATGCCACACATGTAACAGCTTTTTTAGTTGATCAAAGGTACTTTGTTTACATGATAAACCTAAAGAAAGCCCCGCATTAGCGGGACTCTGTTGAATTATCATTATCGCGACGTGGGCGCATCTGGCATGGGAACCGGTATGAAAAATTCCAATATCAATTTTCTAAATGGATGAAGGATAACGGTAAAGACACTTTGTTTATTCTTTTTATGCAGACTTTGCTGGACGATAGCCGGCGTGGCATGGTATCTCGATAAAAACGCATCGCGCATCGGCCAGAATACAAAGAGGATTTTCTTGATCAAATTCTGTTTTTGATAAATAAATACCGACCAACAAAATGCAGCAATGAAATACATATAGAGGTAAAGAACCGTCAGCCGATTGTTGTATTTGGATTGTAACACGCGATAGCGATTTCGGATGTAGAAATACATTTTCCAAGAAGTAGCATAATCCCATTCTTGTTTATGACAATAATGAAACGACGGATGATACAACACGCTGTCGCCGATCGTTTTCACCGGAATATCGAATTGATGCATGATCCGATACAAATACTCGCGCTCCACACCCCAATAAAAAAGATGGGTCAATGGGTAGCCGACCTTTTCAATCGTTCGGCGATGAAGCAGGGTACCATTGAATGGATGAGCTTCTCCTGTCAGGATTTGATGTTGGCAATCGGCTAGGGTTTTATATGATTTGCTTGGCCAAACCAGGCTGGATTTATCTTCTTCATCAATTACCACACAGCTCAACAGGCTTTTTCCGTCATCAGCATGATGCATAAGATTTTCAAAAGCATTTACGGAGGGCAAGCCATCATCATCCATACACCAAACCCAGTCGTACCCGTTTTGCATTGCCCAGAGCAACCCGGCATGGTAACCGCCGGCGGTACCGCTGTTATCTTGATAATGATGAATGATATCCGGTTGTTTGTCGAGCCAAACGGAGGTATAGTCTGAGCTTCCGTTATTGACAACTAATATAGCATCGGGCTGTATGGTTTGTTGGCGAAGAGCTTTGATACATTGCTTTAACTGGGGCAGTCGGTTGTAGGACACCACGAGGGCGATTGTCTTTTTCATAGGTTTCAGGTTAGTAGGGTTTCTCCTTAAACGGAGGTCTGCCGTTCTAATTGCCTGTTTCCCCTATTATGAGAAAGATTGCGTAATAATGATTTAAGTAGCTCGTATTTCTACGTTTCGCTTTTTCGTAAAATCCGCAGAAGGCGCTGGTTTTGGATTACTCCATCCATCTCTTATGCCACATCTGAAACATAAGCAAATACCAGAACAGGCTGTTATAATGGCGGTCGCCTGCCTGAAACCGATTCATGATATGATTAACCCCTGATTGTTTGAACAAGCCGTGTTTGTTGAAGTCGGTCGGCTTCATGTATTCGTGCACGTAATAGGCCAATTCGCCGCGGAGCCAATGGAACACCGGCACCCCAAATCCCATTTTTGGTCGATCCATAATGTCTTTCGGTACATAGCGATGGACTATGTTTTTCAGAATCTGTTTGGTGGTTGATCCCTGCAGCTTATATGATTCGGGCAGGCGGGCAGCGAATTCAATCAACCGATGATCGAGCAACGGCTCGCGACCCTCTAGTGATACCGACATGCCGGCACGGTCTACTTTTACCAGTATATCATCAACGAGATAGGTCTTGTAATCAATCGCCAACATTTTATTCAGCGAACCAATGCGATCATTCAACAAATAACTTAATGAAAAATAACTGGGGGGTTGACGGACCGTATCGGCCAACAGGCCGGCCAGCTGTTCATTGGTATAGACCTGCGACATGAGTGTATCAAGTATATCCGCCGCGTTCAGTTCTTTTTTTTGAAGCAGTTGTTCAAATCGTTTTTTCTTGATACCAACCGCTGTGTTTCGGGTGATGGCAGCAAGGAGTCCATTGGGTGTTGCGCGTAACAGATAAGATGCCGGGTTACGAATCGAATGAGGAAACCGAGTCATGTGCTTCAAAAACCGAAGGGCCAGCGGGTATTTGGCATAGCCCGCAAAGGTTTCATCGCCCGCATCGGCACTTAAGGCAACGGTTACCCGCTCGCGGGC
>JBJTXG010000353.1:0-2835 GCA_046082125.1 Ferruginibacter sp.
CCGGTAATGAATATCATTCCCCTGACGTTGAAACGCTTCAATGGCTCGGATGATCGGAGCTATTTTCATAAAATTCGGACGCGCGCCCGCAACCAGTGTGATGTGCATGTTGCTTTATTTTTGTTTTCGCTTGCATTTAGCTTTTAACACCAACCAAATGAAAGCGCTGTTTCCTACTAAATATCGTTTCCACATTCGGCCCGGCTCCTGCATCAACCGGTAAAACCATTCCATACCCATCCGCTGCATCCACCTAGGAGCCCGTTTGGTGATACCGGCTACCACATCAAAGGTACCACCAACCCCCATGGTGAAATGTACCTGATTCAGTAAATGGCGATATTGGTACATGAAGTTCTCTTTTTTAGGAGAGGTGATGGCTACAAAAAGCAACTGGGCGCCTGAATCAGCAATCGAACGGGCAACCATTTCTTCTTCTTCAGGTTTGAAATATCCATCGCGATACCCGGCAACGATTTGTTCGTCGTACCACGCGCGATAGATGTCTACCACCTTCGAAACAACAGCTGGTTTGGCGCCTAAAAAATAACAGGAATAGTTTTTTTGTGCCGCGAGAAGAACGATTGCCTGCATCAAATCGGCGCCGGCAACCCGTTCCGGAAGCGGCTGGCCTAAAAAACGGGCAGCCCATACAACCGACTGACCATCGGCATGAATCATATCGCAAGAACGACGCCCAGCATGGGTATTTGTACATTGCCATCGCCATTGACCAGGTATCCGCCCAACGCACCCGTGCTGCCGCTGGTTGTAGATGCCCCCGATGGCTGTGCATTGGGTAAATTAAACAGCGCCGACGCTTCCGGGCTCAAACTGGTAATGTAAATACTCAGGATATCATTTTTTTTAATAAGGGCTTCTTTGGTATCCGGTTTCACCAACAATAGACTATCGGCCGCATTGATAAAATAACCGGCTTTTTGCGTGTTCACGAAGGAGGTCATGAGTAGGATGCCAGCGAAAAAGGCACTGAAGGAAAGAGAGAAATAATTCAATCGCATAGATTGTGGTTTTGGTTGCAACCAAGTGCAATCAGAGTTAAGAGGTGTTTTTTTTAATGGCCGTATATCAGCCTTGGGCCTTTCGTAAGTCTTGGATCAATTTTTCCAAAAGGAAGCAGATCATAAAGGTAACCACATATTTTTAAAAATGCAAATGACCAACGTTCTTGCTTTGGTCAGACATGCTGATTTTGAACCACTTATGTGTGAATTCCTTAGACAATCCCGTTGATAATTGAAACAAAATCAATTCACTACATTTGCATCCGTAGATAAAAACTGATTGGCATCACGACGTGTCCGGATGCCACAATCAGTAAGTTTTATAATAAACATATGCCATTTTATGAAAGAAGTGTATATCATGTCCGCCGTCCGAACACCGATGGGTAGTTTCGGAGGTTCGCTTAAAGGGTTTACCGCTCCACAATTGGGAGCCGTTGCCATCAAAGGGGTTCTAGAAAAAGCCGGGGTCGATGCCAAACTTGTTCAGGAAGTCATTATGGGTTCTGTGTTGCAGGCTAATCTCGGACAAGCACCGGCGCGTCAGGCATCTAAACTGGCCGGACTGCCCGATCAGGTTGTATGCACTACCATCAATAAAGTGTGTGCCAGCGGAATGAAAGCGGTTGCCTATGCCGCACAGAATATTCAACTGGGACAGGTCGATGTGGTTATTGCCGGTGGTATGGAAAGTATGAGTAACGTGCCTTTTTATGTTGACACGCTTCGCTGGGGCAATAAATATGGGAATACCAACCTGATCGACGGACTTGCCAAAGACGGCCTAACGGATGTTTACGATGGAAATGCCATGGGGGTTGCCGCTGAACATTGCGCTAGCACTTGCGGTATCAGTCGGGAAGAACAAGACGCATTCGCCATCGAAAGCTACAGACGCAGTCAGGCTGCGATACAGGCCGGTCATTTCAACGATGAAATTGTACCGGTGCACATCCCGCAACGCAGCGGAGATCCAATTGTTTTCAAACAAGACGAAGAACCGTTCAATGTGAAGTTCGACAAGATACCCGCACTCAAACCCGCCTTTATCAAAGACGGTACGATCACGGCGGCCAATGCCTCTACGATGAACGATGGTGCCGCGGCCTTGTTGTTGATGAGTAAAGAAAAAGCCGATGAACTCGGACTGAAACCTATCGGAATCATTCGTGGTTATGCTGATGCCGAACAAGAACCCATCTGGTTTACAACCGCTCCGTCGGTTGCCGTTCCAAAGGCGGTGGAACGTGCCGGACTCAGCATGAACGATATTCAATATTATGAACTCAACGAAGCGTTTTCGGTGGTAGGTATCGAAAATGCCAAACGACTGAACATAAACCCGGCCACAGTCAATGTGCATGGGGGCGCCGTATCAATGGGTCATCCGCTGGGATGCAGTGGAGCCCGCATCCTGGTAACACTGCTTCATGTACTGGCTCAGCAAGGTGGTCGCTATGGAGCCGCCGGCATTTGTAACGGAGGCGGAGGGGCCAGTGCGATGGTCTTGGAACGCTGCTAAAATAGCCGTCAAACGAATAGAAGGGAGCATGGCTCCCTTTTATAGTAAATACGTTAGGATATTTTTTAGATTGCTCAAGTTCAAATAAATTTGCGAACTCAATTTTAACAACGATCGACGCTATGAGACAAATTACATTTCGGGAGGCCCTCCGTGAAGCCATGCAAGAAGAAATGCGACTGGACGACCGCGTATTTCTGATGGGAGAGGAGGTTGCTGAATACAACGGCGCCTATAAAGTCAGTCAGGGTATGTTAGACGAGTTCGGTCCAAAACGAGTAATCGACA
>JBJTXG010000354.1:0-3289 GCA_046082125.1 Ferruginibacter sp.
AACATACGCGTCTTTATTCATTAATGGCAATATTGGATACAGTTTGGGTGGCCTCACCAAACGTATTACCGTCACCCAAGGTGGATTGGGCATGGTAGTCATCGGCAATTTTGATGTGGCCCAACAGTTTATCTCATTTAATTTCCCATTCGCGGGAACCTGGTATAACTACCTGGATCCGGCATCCAATACGTTTACGTCCGGTGGTACGGAAAATTATTTGCTCAATCCGGGTGAATTCAGAGTGTATATCAATCAGTTTGTGGCATTGCCAACAACTGTTCTGAATCTAAACGGAAAAAATAACGGCGGATTCAATCAGTTGAAATGGACGGTCAACGAAGAAGTCAATACCACAAAATATGAGGTGGAGCGCAGTTTGAACGGTCGTGATTTTGAGTCGGTAGGATCGGTGCTTGCTATCGGTCGTACGGACTATGATTTCGCAGACAATATTGCCGGACTCCGAAGTAGTGCTTATTTTTATCGAATTCGCATCTTTGATGACAATGGTGATTACCGGTACAGTAATGTGTTGCGTTTAGGCATTACCGTGGATGCACAACTTATCAAGGTAGCGCCCAATCCGTTTACTGATAAATTACGACTACAGATCGGCTCGTCTCAAAGAGAATCGCTTCGTGTAAGCCTAACCGATATAACTGGTCGAACGGTGTTGAACAAGGTAGTCAGTGTTCAGTCCGGAATGAATGCCGTGGAGATTCCCAACATGGGACCATTGGCTAATGGTATCTATATGCTCCGTGTTTCGGGATCATTTGGAACCTACACCGAGCGCATCCAGAAAGCTCAAGATTGATGATCAATATGATTGCTGAAAAAAAACCGAAAGAATCGGGCAAATCATTAAAAACCATCCAAGGAGAGGTACAGTCGATGAATCGGCTGGCCCTCTCGGTGGATTGTGTAATATTCGGGTTTGAAGAAAACACACTCAAAGTGCTGTTGATACGGTCAGACATGAAAAAGTACATGGATCGATGGACCTTGCTTGGCGATCTGGTTAATCCCAATGAAGATCTCGATCAAGCGGCCTATCGTATTCTGAAACAACGGACCGGTTTAGACGATGCATATCTTGAACAGGTCAAAGCCTTTGGAGATCCAACCCGACATCCGGCAGGCAGGGTAGTCACCATCGCCTATTGTTCATTGATCAACATCCGGCATCATAAAATCAACATTGTCAAAAACGAATTGCATTGGCACGATGTGGCCTCCGTGAAAGATATGGCCTTTGATCATCAGTCTATTTTCGAAACCTGCCTCGACCGCTTGCAAAAAAAGAGTGCAAGAGCATCCACTCGGTTTTAGCCTATTACCCAAAAAGTTCTCTCTTCGCGATCTTCAGAATCTCTACGAAGCCATCTTAGGCATTAAACTGGATCGCCGCAATTTCAGAAAGAAGTTTTTTGCCATGGATTATCTCATAGATTTACAGGAGATCGAAGAAAATGTGCCCCATCGTCCTGGTAAATTATACCGGTTTGATTACGAAAAATACGAGAAAAGCACAAAAAAACGTGCGGGAATAGGGTTTTAAGTCGTTGGTAAACAGCTTCTTGTATATAATTGGGTAATTCCTTCACAAAAATTTATTAATTCAGAAAATCCCCCTACATTGCGTATTACTTACACAAAATTAACATCACTAAAACGCCCGTTTATGATGCTCAACATCATGGCTTTTCTAAAATCGAAAGCCACGAACCTGATGCTGTTGTTGTTGGTTTCGGCCGCTGCATCTGCACAACTTACGGTTACCGGTAACGTAACCGATTCTAAAAGCGGCACTCCGATTGCCGGAGTAACGGTTACGGTTAAAGGAACCGCAACGGCCGCCAAAACATCCGGTGACGGATCATTCAAGCTCAGTGTTTCGCAGAAGAGTGGAACACTCATCTTTTCAAGTGTTGGTTATGCCACACAAGAAGTGATTTACAGCGGATCCACTGTAGGCTCTGTTTCATTAGTACAAACAGACCAAAAGCTCAGTGAGGTGGTTGTGGTTGGTTATGGTACAGCCCGCAAAAAAGATCTGACTGGTGCCGTAACTGTTATCACCTCGAAGGATTTTCAAAAAGGTCAAATCAGCACACCGGAGCAATTGATTGCCGGTAAAGTAGCCGGTGTGTCCATTACCGGAAACGGTGGTGCGCCCGGTGCTGGTAGTGTGATCCGGATCCGTGGTGGTTCATCCCTGAATGCCAGTAACGATCCGCTGATTGTTATTGACGGGGTGCCCATCGACAATGGGGGTATCTCCGGGGCACCTAATCCGCTTTCGCTGATCAATCCAAACGATATTGAAAGTTTCAATATCCTGAAAGATGCATCGGCTACCGCTATCTACGGTTCCCGTGCCTCGAACGGTGTAATCATCATTACGACCAAACGCGGACAAACCGGTAAAACAAAAGTAAATTTCAATACACAGCTTTCTGTTGGAACCATTGCACGTAAAGTGGACGTCCTTTCTGCCAATGAATTCCGCGGCTTTGTGAATGCCAATGGAACAGCGGGTCAGAAAGCCCTAATGGGCAATGCCAATACCGACTGGCAAAATGAAATTTATCAAACGGCCATCACATCCGACAACAACGTAAGCATCACCGGTGCCTGCGGAAACGCGCCGTATCGACTTTCCATCGGATACCTGAATCAACAAGGTATTTTGAAAACCGATAAACTGGAACGTGCCAGCGTTGGTTTCAATTACAGTCCACGTTATTTCAACAACAACCTGAAGGTGGATTTAAATATCAAAGCATCTCAAACGGCGGCTCGTTATGCCAATCGCGGTGCGATCGGCTCAGCGGCTACTTTTGACCCAACACAACCAGTGAACTCAGGTAGTGCCCGTTACAATGGTTATTATGAGTGGCTCGACGCTGCCTCACAAACCGGGTTACGTGCGTTGGCTCCTCGCAATCCGGTTGGCTTGCTGATGCAACAAAATGATCTGGCCGATGTAAAAAGAAGCATCGGTAACCTCGTACTTGAATATAAGTTGCCATTCTTCCCATCATTACGGGCCAACCTGAACCTGGGATATGATATCACTAGTTCTACCGGCAGCAACTATATTAATGACAGTGCGGCTTCAACGTATCGTCGCTTTATCGACGCCGGCGGATTTGCCCACGGTGGGTTGAAATCCCGTTTCCGTCAGGAGCGCTCCAACAAACTCATGGAATTTTATGTTGGATACAACCGTGACCTAGTCTCCATCAAAAGTAAAATCGACCTGATTGCCGGTTATTCATAT
>JBJTXG010000355.1:0-6153 GCA_046082125.1 Ferruginibacter sp.
GTTTTCACCGATCTGCAATGTGGCACACCGGCATTTAGTCAGACGTTCACCACAACCACCCTCGATGTTTCGCTGGGCAACGTGGTCATTCCGGTTACCAATACCTTCTTGGCAAATGTTACCGGAAGTGTAACCGACTGCTCCGGCAATCCGGTCAGTAATGGGTATATCCTGATGCGCAATGGATCCAACTATTATCGCCATACTTTATCGGCCACCGGCACCTACGATTTCAATACGATACTTTGTAATGCAACCGAACCCGTGTCATTCATTGCCGAAGACTTAGGTAATCTGCAACAAAGTGCTCCCCTGGATTATATGCTACAGGCCGGAAACAACGCAATTCCTGCTATGCAAGCGTGCGGAACCAATATCAATCAGTTTTTTAATTACTCAGTGAACGGAACGAATTATGCAATTACCTATCCAACAGACAGTCTGTTCATGTTTACCAATCCGCAAGTAACCCCATCGCGGATTGAAGTGCATGGTTATTCTCCCTCCACTGGAACAACACCACCACAATACCGAAATGTGTCGTTGCATTTTGCCGAAGCCGGCATTGCGGTTGGCAGCAGTCAACCAATGTCGTTATTTTATACCAGTGCGATCACTGATACAACCACCATCACAACGCCCATCCTGGTAAATATCACTGAATACGGACCAATCGGCGGTTTCATTGCCGGTAATTTCAATGGATCGCTCACGGGCGCTCCTCCAACCGGTACCATCTACAATATCACCGGTAGTTTCCGGGTACGACGCAGACCATAACAACCGCATGAAACTATTCAACCCTCTTCGGAGGGTTTTTTTATGTTGATTGGGAAGGGAGAAAAAACCAAGTGCCGGTAACGGAAAGAAGCACGTATAAAGCGGCAAGTCCAATGAGCAACAGCGTATAATCGGGAAAAACAATGATCATCGATTGGAAAACAAAAAAACCGGCAGCTAATTTAATAATCTCCCAAATCATCGCCCAGCGGTTTCGGTCCATGAGTTCCGTTAACGCATACACGAAGAGAAAAATAAAAAGACCATACCCATAGATCAAGGGTGTACCGATTACAGCCAGGCGGGCAAATAAAAAACTGATCAGTAGCAACAGCACGATCAATTGAAACCAGCACCAAGCAATGAAATAACGCGGTGTGTCGGTGGTATATTTCTGCTGTTGCGTTACATCCTGTATAGCATGAACCGGCCACTTCGCTTCGACATCCGCAGGACGCCAACCGGTGGGCATGAACCAGATGCGGACTTTGTCTTTCCAGGAGGCCGTTTGCCAACAATCCCGAATCAACAAAGCCAGGTGTTTGAAATTGATCCGAATGGGGTTCCAGGTTTGTACAGCGCGGGTAACACCATACACCGGCTTGATGTCGTCGCGCTCTTTCTGAAAAGTACCGAACAGCTTATCCCAAATGATGAAAATAGCGCTGTAATTTTTATCCATGTACTGGGGATTGATCGCATGGTGTACCCGGTGATGGGCGGGTGTTACGAGGATATGTTCCAGGAATCCCATTGTATGAATATGTTCAGTATGATACCAGAACTGGGCGAACAGATGTAAGGGAATGACCACGGCCACCACCGATTGCGGAATACCCAATAAAGCAGCCGGAATCAGGAAGAAGGTGAAGATTCGAAAAAAAACGGCGATGCTCTGTCGCAGGGCACAAGCCAGGTTGAATTGTTCGCTGCTGTGATGAATGAGGTGGTTGTTCCAGAAAACGTTGACACGATGTGCCAGTCGATGGATCCAGTAACTGGCAAAATCCTGTACGATAAACACGATGAGTCCGGTTGTAAAACCGGCTTCCAGTGTAGTCAGGGCCAGCTTGTCGAGCAACCAGCCATAGGAAAGCACTACTACAGTCAACCCCAGCACATCTTTGGTCACATTGGTAATACCGCTGGTGAAACTACTGATCATATCCAGGGCCGGCACATTGTCGGCGCCTCGGTTATAGGCATAGGCTTTTTCAATCAATACCAGCAATAGAAAAGCCGGCATGGCAATTAACAACAAATGTCCGTATGCTTCCATAAATCGGATTTAACTAACGGTCATGCTTATCCCAAACCAATCGTTTCGTGCATCTCGGGTATGCTCACATCGGCAAACCCTTTTCGGATGAGGCGTTGCTTGAAATCCTGCTGCACGTCATACTCACCATGTACGAGAAAAAGTTTAGCTACCTCTTTCGGTGCCTGGCAACTCAGAAACTGACAGAGATCTTCGTAATCACCATGCGCACTCATGCTTCGCATCTCCCCGATTTCGGCATTCACCTGGTGTTTTTGTCCAAAAATGGTAACCTCCTTGGGTCTTTTTTTCAGGCGCCCACCCAGCGAACGGGGCTCGCAATAACCTGTCAGCAAAATGGTATTTTGGCTATTTTCAATACTATTGCTGATATGGTGTTTTACCCGACCGGCCTCCGCCATCCCACTGGCCGATATAATCACGCAGGGTTCCTTGTAATAATTCAGCATCTTCGATTCATCCACCGATTTGATAAACTTGAGCCCGTGGAAACCAAACGGATCACTATCGGTTTGTAATACTTTCTGTATGCGTGTATTGAAATAGTTCGGATAGCTTTTGACAATGCCAGTGGCTTTCACACTGAGCGGACTATCCACATAATAGGGCAAATCGGGCAAACTGTTTTCCAGTTCCAGCTGATTGAGGGTGTACAGGATCTCTTGGGTTCGGCCAACACTGAAGGCGGGAATGATGAGTTTTCCTTTTTTTTCGATGCAGGTTTTTCGAATCCATTCAAGTAGGGTATCGGCCGAAGGATGGTGTTCATCATGCAGACTATTACCATACGTAGACTCTAGCAGAATTACATCGGCCTGTGGAAACGGCGCGGGTGATTTGAGGATGATGTCGCGATATCGTCCCACATCCCCACTGAATGTAATGGCCGTTGTCTTATTGTTTTCACGAATCCGCAGATGCACGCAAGCACTGCCAATGATATGTCCGGCATCGGTATACATGAATTCAATATCCGGATCTATTCGATACCACTGATTGTATTCGACACTGACGAAGCGATCCGTTGCCAGCAACGCATCATCTATGGTGTACAAAGGCTTGAGATAAGGCAAGCCTAGCAGAGCCCGCCGTTTGTTTTCATACTTGATATCCGATTCCTGAATAGCGGCCGAATCTTCCATCAGTACGCTGGCCAGATCACGACTCGCCGGCGTAGCATAAATTTTTCCGGCATAGCCTTCTTTGACCAATTTGGGCAAAAGGCCACAATGATCAATGTGCGCATGCGAAAGAATCACATAATCAATACTGGCCGGATCAAATCCAAAATGAGCATTAAACGAATGGGTGTCCGAACCCATGCCCTGAAAAAGACCGCAATCAAGTAAAACCGATTTTCCGTTTCGAAGGCTAATCAGGTGTTTAGAACCTGTAACGGTTTGGGCCGCTCCGTGAAAACTGATTTTCATGATGTAGAGTTTAGGCTAATGTACGGAAACAATGAACGCCAACGGATTGATCTTAACCCATGGCCCCCAGCCAGGCCATCATACCTGCTCCGTGGGCTAGGGCTCGCTCGTCGATATTGAAGGTGGGGGTATGTACATTACTGGTTATCCCGGCCGCCGCATTGCCAACTCCTAATCGAAAAAAGCAACCGGGAATCTGATGGGTATAGTATGCAAAGTCTTCGGCACCCATGCGCATTTCTGTTTCAGACACAAACGATGAACCGGCATATGTTTCGGCTAATCGTCTGGCATTGCTGGTCAGTTCCGGATCATTTGATACAAACGGATAGCCAATATCGATATGCAAAGCCCCTTCGGCGCCCATCGTTTGGCAAATGGCGGCGGTCTGTTCTTTGAGAAGCCGATGGGCTTTTGCTCGCCAAGCTTCATCCATTGCGCGAAAGGTACCCATCATTCGTACCTCGGCAGGTATTACGTTGGTTGTGTTACCGCCGTTGATGGATGTGATCGACAAAACGGAGGGTTGCAACGGATCGCAGTTACGACTGATGATTTGTTGTAAAGAAACAATCAGATGTGCCGCTGTAAGTATCGGATCGGCGGTTAAATGAGGCGCCGCGGCATGACCACCTTTGGCCCTGATGGTAAAGTATAGTTCATCGGCACTGGCCATGGCCTTTCCTTCGCGAAAACTGAAATAGCCCACTTCCATGCCCGGATGTACATGCAAACCGTAAATACGTTGTGGTTGGGGATTTTCCAACACGCCCGCTTTGATCAACAAACTGGCACCACCCGGATTTTTTTCTTCACCGGGTTGAAAAATCAGTTTCACGGTTCCCTCCCACTCATCAGCAGTTTCGTATAGAATACGCGCGGCACCTAATAAACACGTCGTGTGTACATCATGTCCGCAGGCATGCATGACGCCATCCTTACAGGATTTATACGGTACGTCATTCTGTTCCCGAATAGGCAGCGCATCCATATCGGCCCGAAGGGCTACAATCCGGCTTGCTGGATTTTTCCCTTTGATCAATGCTACTACCCCGGTAGACGCCATCCGCACCGACGGGATACCAATTGCCCGTAAGCGATCTTCCACGTAAGCGGCTGTTTCATGCTCTTCAAAACTGAGTTCGGGGTGCGCATGCAGATGATGCCGGATGGCCAACAATTCGTGTTGGATACTATCAGCCCTATTGCGTATGGTGGCACGATCTAACATAACCGGTTACCTGTTTATTTTTTCTTGGGCTTTGTGGGTGTTGCGGGCGGATTGGCCGCAGTTGCTTTCACCTCGATGGTCTCTGGCACAACATATACGTTTCCGCTAACTAGTTTTCGCGAGAGGAGTACGGTTCTGAGTTGTTCAGCATCACTTCGACTAACAAAATTTCCCATTTTGAGTTTCAGATACGGTGAGATAAACGTCAGGTATGTTTTGTGCTCCGGAAACTGAGCCAATAATTTGGAACGTAGTTGAAGCACCTGGTTTCGGTCGGTCGAACTGATCAGCATCAATCGAAACCCTTTGCTGTTGGTCAATGTGGCTCCTCGAATGGACTGTTGCGTGGTGTGATAGTCGGCCATTTTCAGACCAAGAATCATCACCCGCTTATCAATATGAATGATTGATTCTGGTAATTCGGGCAACGAATCAATCGCAACAACTTGAGCATGGGTGGCAGATGACAACCCTGCCAAAAAGAAGATAAGTAATGGAATATATTTTTTCATATCACGCATCTTTTCCATGACATTGTTTGAATTTTTTTCCACTGCCGCAAGGACAAGGATCATTTCGTCCGGTTTTGGGTTCAACCCGAATGGGCTCTTGTTTGCTTGGTCCGGACGGATCAAAATAGTCTTTTTCGTTGGCGCCGTATTCCTGTCCGGCTGCATCCACTTCCGCTTTGTTATTTCGGACGTTGCTCAAATCTGTTTTTCGTGTTTTGCCTTCGCGGATATTGGTTTCCTGCTCTGTAGGCAATCCAGCATGGCAGAGAAATGAAACGAGTTCACGGTTGAGCTTTTCACTCATGGTGTTGAAGGCATTGAAGGCCTCCATCTTGTAAATCACCAGCGGGTCCTTTTGCTCATGCACAGCCGTTTGTACGCTTTGACGCAGGTCATCCATTGCCCTCAGGTGCTCTTTCCACAATTCATCGATAAGCATCAGCGTGATTGTCCGCTCTAAAGCATAGAAAAGTTCACGCCCATTCGAAATGATAAAGGCATCGAGTTTGACGATAAACTGAACCCCTTTCTTGCCATCGGTAAACGGCACCGATACATTTTCAATATGATTTCCCTGTTCTTTTCGAATATTGCTGATGATGGGATAGGCCGTAGCGGTAATCTGTTGCTTGCGTTGTTGATAGCGTTGCAGGGTTTCCTGATAGAGTAAATCGGTCAATGCGTTTTCTGTTGATGAATGAAAAACATCTTCTGTAATTGACGTATCGAGGCCGAGATTCATGATGGCTGCCAGTTTGAAATCGCTGTACAGGCCAGTTTCTTTACCAGCAATCGCGAGGGATTGAGCGACTGTATAGAAGGCATTATCCAGGTCAACAGCTAGTCGCTCGCCAAACAGGGCATTGTTTCTGCGTCCATATACCTGTTTCCGCTGGCGGTTCATGACATCGTCGTATTCCA
>JBJTXG010000356.1:0-5075 GCA_046082125.1 Ferruginibacter sp.
TTGTGGCCCATCAAAAAGAAATATGGTCGTAAACTATCTTGGGCCGATCTGATGATTCTCACCGGAAACTGCGCCCTTGAATCCATGGGATTTAAAACCTTTGGGTTTGGCGGTGGTCGGGCCGATGTGTGGGAGCCTGAAGAAGATGTGTACTGGGGTTCGGAAACCGAGTGGCTGGGCGACAAACGTTATTCCGGCGACCGGGAACTGGAAAATCCATTGGGCGCGGTACAAATGGGACTCATTTATGTAAATCCGGAAGGACCTAACGGGAACCCCGACCCGATGGCTTCGGCACGCGATATCCGCGAGACCTTCGGACGGATGGCCATGAATGATGAAGAAACCGTTGCCTTGATTGCGGGCGGACATACCTTCGGAAAAACACACGGGGCCGCTGATCCAGCTAAATATGTTGGTCGAGAGCCGGCCGCTTCTCATATTGAAGAACAAGGAACTGGTTGGAAAAATACTTTTGGATCCGGCAGTGGTGCGGATACCATCACCAGCGGTTTGGAAGGCGCCTGGACAACCAAGCCCACCCAATGGAGCAATGATTATTTTGAACATTTATTTGGATACGAATGGGAACTGACCAAAAGTCCGGCCGGTGCTCATCAATGGAAACCCAAAGGGAATGCCGGAGAAGGCACGGTGCCCGATGCGCACGATGCCTCTAAACGCCATACACCGATCATGCTCACCTCCGATCTGGCTTTACGGTTTGATCCTGCGTACGAAAAAATTTCGCGTCATTTTTACGAAAACCCCGATGCGTTCGCCGATGCGTTCGCGCGCGCCTGGTTTAAACTGACGCATCGCGATATGGGTCCGCGTGCCCGTTATTTAGGCAAAGACGTTCCTGCTGAAACGCTGATCTGGCAAGATCCCGTTCCGGAGATCACCCATCCACTGATTGATGAGTCAGATGCTGCAACGCTGAAAGCCAGCATCCTATCTTCCGGGTTATCTGTTTCTGAATTGGTAATGACTGCCTGGGCCGCAGCTTCCACCTATCGTCATTCCGATAAGCGGGGTGGTGCCAATGGTGCCCGCATTCGATTGGCGCCTCAGCAATTCTGGGAAGTGAACAATCCGGCTAAATTATCCTCAGTGCTGGATAAACTCGAGGCGATACAAAAAACATTTAACCAATCCGCTACCAATGGAAAACAGGTTTCATTGGCAGACCTGATTGTATTGGGTGGCTGTGCAGCAATCGAACAGGCGGCTAAACAAGCCGGTCGCGATGTGCGGGTTCCATTCACGCCCGGCCGAACCGATGCAACACCGGAACAAACCGATGCGGCCTCCTTCGCTGTACTGGAGCCGGTTGCCGACGGCTTTAGAAACTACCGGAAAGCGAACCACAAAGCAATGCCGGAAGATTTATTAATAGACAAAGCGCAACTGCTCAATTTGACCGCACCCGAAATGACGGTATTACTTGCCGGTATGCGTGTGTTGAACGCCAATTGGGATGCATCCAACCATGGTGTGTTTACGGATCGGCCGCAAATCCTTACCAACGACTACTTGGTTAACCTGCTCGATTTCGGTACTACCTGGCGTGCTTCGTCCGACGACAACCAGTTGTTTGAAGGCCGTGATCGAAAAACCGGATCGGTTCGATGGATCGGAACGCGGGTGGATCTGATCATTGGCTCCAATACCGAATTACGTGCGATTGCCGAAGTATATGCCTGCGATGATGCCGGAGATCAATTCGTTCATGATTTTATTGCGGCCTGGCATAAGGTGATGATGCTTGACCGATACGATGTGGCTTGAGTGACACCTTCTATACATTAATCACAAGACGATCCCGTTGGATCGTCTTTTTTTATTGCCTATAATTGCTTTGAAAGAAAGACAACGCGGTAAAAAAACTACCTTTGAACAAACGCCATTAGACATGAAATCAGACGCCCTGCGCCATACCAAAAAATCAACTCGTTTTATCCATGCTGGTGCCGAACCGGATCCATCCACCGGTGCCATTATGACGCCTATTTTTCAAACATCCACCTATGTTCAATCGGCGCCCGGTCAACATAAAGGCTACGAATATGCCCGCTCACAAAATCCAACGCGAGCAGCCCTTGAAACGGCGCTGGCCGTGATTGAAAATGGCAACCATGCCCTGGCATTTAGTAGTGGTGTGGCGGCTACGGATGCCGTGATCAAATTGTTATCGCCCGGAGATGAGGTGATTGCCGCCAATGACATGTACGGCGGTACCTATCGTTTATTTACAAAAGTGTTTGAACGATTCGGCATCAAGTTCATTTATGTAGATACGACTGATGCGCAAAATGTGGCGAATGCCATCACCGAAAAAACCAAACTCATCTGGCTCGAAACGCCTACCAATCCATTGATGAACATCACCGACATTGAAGCGGTGGCAGCCATTTCAAAAAAAGCCGGTACGATCCTTTGTGTAGACAATACGTTTGCGTCTCCTTACCTGCAGAATCCATTGGATCTAGGGGCGGATATCGTGATGCATTCGTCGACGAAATACTTGGGTGGACATAGCGATGTGATTCAAGGCGCCCTGATCATGAACGATGACTCCCTACGCGACCAATTATATTTCATTCAGAAAAGCTGTGGAGCCGTACCAGGTCCGTTTGATTGTTTTCTGGTATTACGCGGCATTAAAACCCTGCATGTGCGCATGAAACAACATTGTGAGAATGGGGCTGTTATTGCTCATTTTCTACGGGCTCACCCAAAAGTAGACAAGGTGTATTGGTGCGGATTTGAAGACCATCCAAACTACGAGATCGCAAAAAAACAAATGCATGGATTTGGTGGTATGCTCAGCTTTACCTTGAAGGATGAAACAGTTGAAGCGGCGACTAAAGTGCTTTCCTCTACAAAAATATTTTCACTAGCCGAAAGCTTAGGTGGCGTGGAATCACTGATCAATCATCCGGCCAGCATGACCCATGCAAGCATTCCCCGAGAAGAGCGAATTAAAAACGGACTGACAGATGGACTGATCCGTCTGAGCATTGGGATTGAAGATGCGGATGACCTGGTGGAAGACCTGAAGCAAGCGATCGGATAACCTTTAAGAGGGTCAACGAGTTCAAAATGTTAATGAATACATCTTGAACGTATGAAGTGCGGAACATTTTTTTTGACGTTTAAATTTTGAATGGTCAGTTTGAAAGCTCTATCATTTATTTTGACGATGCTGTTGCAGTTTTTATCACTTGTATCATTAAAACTGCTCGACAATTTTTATTTGTTATTGGCAATCTTCACTTCCTGTGTGATCGGTGGATTTTTAATCTACATCCTCAATCCGAAAAACAGAAAAATAAAAGAAATCGGCTGGGGGATTTTATTTGGTTCGCTTACCTCGTTAATATCAATCATTTTGTTTGTTATTTGGTTGGCATTATATTTTCGACTGTAGTTTTTGTGATGAGAAAAATTTTAAGACTTTATATAATCGATTGACTTGTGAATAAGCAATCCTATCATGATTAAAAAAAAGAAAAGTATTTTTAAACTCGATCATCCCAACCTACCAAACCTACCAAACGTTCATTATTGTCGGAGTTATTAAAAATAGTACTCGATCAAAAAGTGGATTACTACAATCGTCGTGCTTTTATAGAAAACGAGCCGATCTGTATTCCTCATGCAGGTAGCAAAAAGCAAGACATTGAAATCGCGGGTTTTTTTTCTGCCATTTTTGCCTGGGGCAACCGAACGACCATCATTAATAAGTCACGAGAGCTGATGGCGCTGATGGATCATGCGCCCCATGATTTCGTGCGGTATCATCAGACATCTGATTTAAAAAAAATGATGTCCTTTAAACACCGGACGTTCAACACCACCGATCTGTTCTATTTCATCGAATTCCTACATCATCATTATAGTCGGTTTCATTCCCTCGAACAAGCGTTTACGCATGGGTGGCGAAAAAACGATCCAAATACTGAAAACGCACTGAATGGTTTTTACGATTATTTCTTTTCAATGCCGGATGTGCCTGAGCGAACGAGAAAGCATATTGCGGCACCGAAAAAAAAAGCCAGCTGCAAACGGTTGAACATGTTTTTACGCTGGATGGTTCGCAATGATCAGCGGGGAGTAGATTTTGGTATATGGAAAAAAATAAGGCCGGATCAACTGGTTATGCCGCTGGATGTGCATGTTATTCGCGTGGCCCGTTCCATGGAATTTTTATCCGAAAATCAACCTGACTGGAAAGCGGCTGTGGCGCTTACGAACACCTTAAAACAATTCGATCCAATCGATCCGGTGAAATATGATTTTGCTTTGTTTGGAAGCGGCGTAGGCAATAGCAGCGAAATAAAAAAAGTCGGACCCTTTCGATCAAAGCAATGACATAAGATAATTTTTCAGGGTATCATATTGGCTGATTGAATGCAGTTTATGACTAATTTCAATGAATCGGTTCTATCACCGAGCGTATTCATTAGATTGATTGGACATCGAATGCAGTCAATTGGAAATAATCGGTAAAGGGCACTTATGAAAACACGAACTATTTTTTCTCATTAAACTAAAACCCTACGATGATCTTATATAATGTTACCGTAAAAGTATCAACAGCCATTACCGATGAGTGGCTACACTGGCTCAAAGAAGAACATATTGGAGAGGTGCTGGCCACTGGCTGTTTTGATACAGCCGATGTGTTTCGGTTGTTGGATATTGACGACACCGAGGGACCAACCTATGCAATTCAATACCGAACAGATCAGATCGAGCGCTACCATACATATATAGAATGCCATGCGCCCGTCATGCGTCAAAAAGGATTTGACAAATGGGGTGATCAGTTTATTGCCTTTCGGAGCGTAATGGAAGCTGTGAACTAATTGTGCAAAACAAGACCAACCGAATTTTTGGAGGGCCACAGAAAATAAACTATTCGGCTGAAACGCTTGTCTGTCAATGGTTTCAAGAGACATATCCTGAAAGTATTGTAAAATAAGGCGTTTTCAAGGATTGTGCCCTATCGTTGGATGGCCGTCTAGACTAGCAATATTGCTGAAATCCTTACATATCGTGGGTTTTAG
>JBJTXG010000357.1:0-3657 GCA_046082125.1 Ferruginibacter sp.
AATATCACGGCGTGCTAATCTTGTTTTTCACCTTGATTTCAAACCGTAGCTTATTTAGATCGACGCGCGTCTATGCTGCGGGATTATTGGCATTCTTGCTTTTCACACCACACCTTTGGTGGCAGTATCAACACGACTTTGTAAGTTTCCAGTATCATCTAAAAGAGAGTAATGTCAATCCTTATAAAATAACCTATACAATCGAATATGTATTGGGCCAACTTTTCTTGCCTGGACCATTAATCGGTTTGTTGCTTTTGCCCGCAGCATGGCTTTATCGAGCAAGGCTTCCTCTTGAAAAAGCACTTCGGTACACCGTAATTGGTGTCTATGTTTTCTTTTTGATCAGCTCGTTTCGTGGAAAAGTAGAGGCAAATTGGACTGCTCCTGCACTGATTCCGTTAATTCTGCTAGCACACGGATATTTGAGTGATCGAAGTACCTGGTCGATTTGGATTCAACGACTTGTTCTGCCGAGTCTTTTTTTGATCCTCCTTTTGCGCATTTCCCTAATGGTAGATGTATTACCGGTAAAGGCAGTCGCGACTCGTTTTCATAGCTGGAAGAATTGGCCCGACACCTTGAAAAAAAGAACCAACGGCTTACCGGCTGTATGGCTGAATTCGTATCAGCGTGCGGCTAAATATTCGTTTTATGCTGGGGTGCCTACTCATTCACTCAATTTATACCGCGAACGGAGAAATAATTATAACTTCTGGCCCATTGAGGATTCCTTACAGGGGCGCGCTGTGGCGATCATGCATCTTTTCGACATGCAACAATTTAGAGACTCAATCCAAACACCACTAGGTTGGGTTGGATACCGAATAGATTCATCATTTCAGGGAACATGTAAATATTGGTTCAAACCATTTACAAATAAGATTGAGGTGCAGTCGGGAGATTCAGTCCGCATTGCGGGAAATTTTCTCCCGGCACCGGCTGGCGGCAAAATTGAAGCCTGTCGAATCGGCGTTTTTCAAAAGGGAAAATGGATAATGGATTGGTTGATCCCCCAAGCCTGTTGGTACCTGTCTAGTGATGGGTATTATTTTAGTGTAGCGGTACACCAATCACTGGCTCCTGGTAATTACGTATTGATTTTTTCATTGAATGCCGCGGGGTTGCCGCCCACACATAATAGTCAGAAAATTCAACTGACAGTTCGTTAATATGTGCCGTCGGCACCAGATCGCATGAGTACCCGAACACCTGATTCCGAAGCGATATAGCTCATCTGTTTTTGAATGAAGCGTGCGCGCCCAGCTACATAATTTGAGAGTGGTTTTATCTTATATCGCTTCGGGCTGGGTAAGATGGCAGCGATTAGGGAAGATTCAATTCGATTTAACTGACTAGATGGTTTACTGAAATAGTATTGAGCAGCAGCCTCAATTCCAAAAACGCCCCGGCCCATCTCAATCACATTTAGATATACCTCTAGGATTCGTTTCTTCCCCCAGAAAATCTCAATTAAAAAAGTAAAATACGCCTCCAGTGCTTTTCGAAAATAGCTGCGCCCTTGCCAGAGAAATACATTTTTAGCGGTTTGTTGACTGATCGTACTAGCGCCTCTCAATTTGGAAGGTTTACGCTCATTGTGACGCATGGCTTTTAGAATTTGATCCCAAAGAAATCCATTATGCTCATAAAAGAGCTGATCCTCTGAGGCCATCACCGCCAGCATGGCCTGTGCAGAAATATCCCCTCGATCGACATAATCACGTTTTAAACCATTACCAGCCGCCCAGTTAGTAAGCTGTGTGATCGTAATGGGAGGGTCAACCCAGCGAAGCACAAGTACATAAGCTAAATGAAAAAAGAAAAGAAATGTAAAAACCCGTTTTATATACAACCAGATGCACGTCCGCCAAGATTTCTTTTGTGTATCGTTGGACATAAGATCAGCGGCGACTTAAAAACGCCTCCCAGTCAGCCAACATTTTTCCTTTCATAACCCTGGGAAACTTATGTTGGCTGCCGATTTTTCCTTTTTCCGTCATGAATTGCATGAAGGTTTCCTCCGGTAAAACCTCGAGAAAGACCTCCTTCAACGCGCTGTCGCGTTCGATGGCATAATCATCATTCAACACTCGCAGAATCGCATCGATGCGGTTCCGAAGAATTATTGGATCCACCAAATCGTTTGTTGACACATACCAACGGTGTGCGAAGAAGTTCTCATACGGAAATCCGACAACGGTATATTCAGGAATACTGATGTTGAGTTCGCGGCTCACTTGTTCAATCGCCTTATTCATATTATCAACACTCAGGTGTTCTCCTGTGAGACTTAAAAAATGTTTGGTTCGTCCAGTAATGACAATCTCGTGGTGGTCGAGGTCCACAAACCGAATCGTATCGCCGATGAGGTAGCGCCACGAGCCAGCGTTGGTACTCATCAGCAGTGCATAATCCTTACCCAATTCCACCTCGTGAATCATTTTGGCTTCTGCCCCGGGTTTCGGATTTCCATCTGAATCAAAATTTTTCTCTTCGAAAGGAATAAACTCAAAAAATATATTGTTGTTCAGGATTAACTGCATGCCTTTTGCCTGTTGGCGATTCTTATATGCAATGAACCCTTCGCTGGATAAATAATTTTCAATGTATACAATAGGCTTGCCAAGCAATTTTTCAAACCCTTTTTTGTATGGCTCGAATGCAACACCCCCGTGGACAAAAAAGCTGAAATTGGGCCAGATCTCGTGAATATTATTCAACTTGTAATAGTCGATGATCATCTCCAGGCACATCTGACACCAAGCCGGTACGCCTACAATGTAACCGATGTCCCATTCTTTTGCATGCTCGACAATCTCGTTCAACTTGTCGTTCCAGTTTGAAATGGCAGCGATCCGTCCGCCAGGCTTATAAAATGTCTGGAACCAGAATGGCCTTTTTTTGGCTAAAATGCCGCTGAGATCACCGGCATACCATCCGGCCTTCCCCTTTTTCAGGTCCGTAGCGCCGCCGAGCATGAGAAATCCTTTTGTCATCGCGCGGCGATTTGCTTCCTCATACTTTATGATGCTAATAAGTTGTCGAACCGAATTGACCATATTACTGCGCACCATCTCTTGAGTCACCGGAATGTATTTACTGGCGGCTTCTGACGTGCCGGAACTAAGCGCGTAGTATTTAATCTTGCCGGGCCAGGCCACATCCGTAACCCCATCCAGTGTTTTTTTCCACCAACGCTCATAGATGGAATTATAATCGTGAATGGGAACAATTTCCTGGAATTTCTTCCCAGGATGACGACTCAAAAGAATTTCATCAAACCGATTTGCTTGTCCAAACTCCGTAAAGCGTGCTTTGCGCAAGAGTTTTTTTAATACCCGGAGTTGCTGGCGCCTGGCATCGTTTTCCGGCAGGCGCAAGGCGGCAGCCAGGGCCTTTGGAAGTTTGATATCAATGATGGTCGCCATAAAAGTGATACGCAAATGCGAAGATAGTCAATCACCCCCTGTGTGCGTGCTTGATATTGGTAGAAGCAATGCAATTGGTGTATATAATACCCCGACTTCCGGCTAGATGAAAGCGAAAAGAATACTGCCCCCGCCAAGTTTGCATAAGTGTCAATGTGTCGGAAATAGTAAGCGTATCCGGACAAAACACGATGTCGGAAAATGGAATGAGGGACCGAAGGGCTCG
>JBJTXG010000358.1:0-11091 GCA_046082125.1 Ferruginibacter sp.
TGGGGTGAAGAGTCCCGCATCCGTAACAATCATCATCAACTGGTGCTCCATCTGAAAGATAACCGTTCCGGTTCGGGCATCTTGTTAGATGTAGTCTTTCGGGTATTCAATGAGGGTGTTGGATTTCGGTATGCCTTCCCGCAGCAACCCAACCTCAACCATTTTATTATAGCCAATGAACACACACAGTTCGCCATGGCCGGCGATCATACGATGTTCTGGATCCCGGGCGATTATGATACGAACGAGTATGCGTATTATACCTCGAGCATGTCGGAGCTGGACGCCAGCGGCGGTAAGAACAGTCAGGAGATATATGCCCGCCATCCGATTGGAAACAATGCGGTGCAAACACCCCTCATGCTGAAATCGAAAGACGCCCTATACATTAACATCCACGAAGCCGCGCTCTCCAATTATCCGGCCATGAACCTGGAACTGGACAAGAAAACACGCATTTTTCAGTCGCACCTAGTTCCGGATGCCATGGGAAATAAAGCCTATCTCCAAGCGCCGGCCGCTACGCCCTGGCGAACAATAATCGTGAGCGATCAGGCCGGTGAATTACTGACCTCGCGCATGATCCTTAACCTGAACGAGCCTTCCCGCATACAAGACCCTTCCTGGATTAAACCACAAAAGTTTGTTGGGGTGTGGTGGGAGATGCATGTGGGGGTGGGTAGCTGGGATCTGCAACGAACACAAGCCGGATCAACGGGAACGGCTACACGACCACATAGCGCGAATACGGCCAACGTGAAACGATACATCGACTTTGCAGCCAAACATGGCATACCTTCCGTGCTGGTGGAAGGCTGGAATACCGGTTGGGAAGACTGGTTCGGGCAATGGGAGGAAGATGTATTTGATTTTGTTACGCCTTACCCCGATTTTGATCTGCTGGAAATAACCCGTTATGCACGGGCCAAAGGAGTGAAGCTGATCATGCATCACGAAACATCGGCTTCTGTTACCAACTACGAACGCCAGATGGATACCGCCTACCGATTCATGAAACAGTTTGGGTACGATGCAGTTAAAACCGGTTATGTTGGACATATCATTCCCCGCGGTGAACACCACGACGGGCAATGGATGGTTCGTCATTATGAGCGCGTGGCTCAGAAAACCGCCGGCTATCGGATTATGGTTGATGCACACGAGCCGGTTCGTCCTACCGGATTACACCGGACCTACCCGAACTGGCTGGCCTGTGAAGCTGCCCGGGGCAATGAATTCAACGCGTGGAGCAATGGAAACATGCCCGAGCACGAAACCATTTTACCGTTTACCCGACTGATGGGCGGACCGATGGACTATACACCCGGCATCTTCAAGATCAAGATGAATCATTATGATCCAAACAAGAAAGAACAGGTACATACCACACTGGCCAAGCAACTGGCCTTGTATGTAACCTTATATAGTCCGCTTCAGATGGCAGCCGATCTCCCTGAAAACTATGAGGCCAAGCCTGATGCTTTTCAGTTTATCAAAGATGTGGCTGTGGATTGGGATCAAACCCTTGTACCGGCCGCTGAGCCCGGTGATTATATCGTGATGGCGCGCAAGGCCAAGGGTAGTCCGAACTGGTTCATGGGAGCCATTACCGATGAAAATGCCCGTCAGATGAAGGTTTCGCTCGATTTTCTGGAACCCGGCAAATCCTACATCGCCACGATCTATCGCGATGCGGACAATGCGCACTGGAGCGACAACCCGGAGGCTTATGTGATCGAAAAATGGATTGTGAACAGCCAAACATCGGTTCGACTGAAACTAGCTGCCGGTGGGGGTACGGCTATTTCGCTGGTTCCGGTAACCGGACAGGAATCGAAATCGCTGAAGCGCTATCGCTGATTCAACCTTGTTTATTTTGACGCTTGCAACCGTTGTGCTATTTTTGCACCACTGCAACGCGGATTTGTTTATTGTTCAACGCTGCAGGCCGACGGATTCTTTTGAACTAATAAACGTGTCTTCTCTTGCCCATCGCAGGCACCGTTTTTAGCAATACACTCCGCGGCACACCACACAATAAACACCATTGTTTATGAAGGACATCCGCATATATCTCAACGAACGTATCCTGATTATTGACGGGGCCATGGGTACCATGATTCAACGCCATAAATTGCAGGAATCCGATTACCGGGGAGAGCGTTTCAGCCATTGGCACAAAGATGTTAAAGGCAACAACGATCTGCTAAGTATCACCCAGCCCGATCTGATAACATCGATCCATGAAGAGTACCTGGCGGCTGGCGCGGATATCATTGAAACCAATACCTTCAGCAGTACATCTATCGCGCAGGCTGATTACGACATGGAATCGCTGGCTATGGAGATGAATATAGCTTCTGCCCATTGTGCCCGAAAAGCGGCCGATGCCTACACGGCAGCCGATCCGACCAAACCTCGCTTTGTAGCCGGTGCCATCGGACCATTGAATAAAACATTGTCGCTTTCACCGGATGTGAACAACCCCGGTTACCGGGCCGTAACCTTCGATGAGGTGGTGGCATCCTATACCGAACAAATCGAAGGCTTGGTAACAGGAGGGGTAGACCTGCTGCTCATCGAAACCATATTCGATACCCTCAATGCCAAGGCGGCTGTATTCGCTGTCAAAGAATTTTTCAGAAAACGACATCTGCCCGAACTGCCCATCATGATCAGTGGTACCATTACCGATGCCAGCGGCCGAACGCTCAGCGGACAAACCCTGGAAGCATTTGTGATATCGCTGATGCATGCCAGGCCATTGAGTATTGGATTGAACTGTGCCCTCGGTGCCCGGGAAATGCGTGCACACATCGAGGAGCTTTCGTCTATGGTACCTTGTTATACCTCGGCATATCCGAATGCCGGATTGCCCAATGCATTCGGGGAATATGACGAGCAGCCTTCCGAAACCGCACATATTATTGAAGAATGGGCACAGGAAGGCTATTTGAATATCGTGGGCGGTTGTTGTGGCACCACCCCGGATCATATCCGGCATATTGCAGACCATGTGAAAAAATTCAAACCACGAAAGGTGGACGTCTAAAACTTGAATACCCGTTGAAACCGATGAACAATCGGCTCAATACAATGAACCATACGTGTTGCATGAAACACATTGAACAAGAAAAATGAATCAGATCAAACCCTATTTACGATTGAGCGGCCTGGAACCGCTGGTGGTTCGTCCGGAAACCAATTTTGTGAATGTGGGCGAGCGCACCAATGTGACCGGCAGTAAGAAATTTGCCCGCCTGATCCGCGAAGATCAATATGAAGAGGCTTTGTCTGTTGCCCGCCAGCAGGTTGAGAATGGTGCCCAGATTTTGGATGTGAATATGGACGACGCCCTCCTTGATGGCGTGAAGGCCATGACTACCTTTCTGAACCTGTTACAGTCTGAGCCCGATATCGCCCGTATACCTATCATGATCGACAGCTCCAAATTTGAGATCATTGAAGCGGGCTTGAAATGCGTGCAGGGGAAATGCATCGTCAACTCCATTTCACTCAAAGAAGGAGAAGAGCGATTCATTGAACAGGCCACTATTTGTAAAAATTTCGGAGCCGCGGTGATTGTGATGGCATTCGATGAGGTTGGACAGGCGGATACCTGCGAACGAAAAGTATCCATTTGCGAACGCGCCTACCGTATACTGACCGAAACAGTTGGATTTGATCCACAGGATATTATCTTTGATCCGAACATCTTTGCCGTAGCAACAGGCATCGAGGAACACAATAATTATGCCGTCGACTTCATTGAAGCCACGCGGATTATCAAACAGAAAATGCCGTTGACGCGTGTCAGCGGTGGCGTAAGTAATGTATCCTTTTCATTCCGGGGAAATGATCATGTCCGGGAAGCGATTCACAGTGTATTCTTGTTTCATGCGATCCGGGCCGGAATGGACATGGGCATTGTTAATGCAGGACAACTGGTGATCTATGATGATATCGAACCAACATTAAAAGCGCTTTGCGAGGATGTAATCCTGAATCAACAAAACGATACCAATGAGGCAACAGAGAAACTGATCGCCTTTGCCGAAACAGTCAAAGCAAAAGGAAAAGAAACGGTCAAGGATGAACGCTGGCGTCAGTTGTCTGTGCAAAAACGAATCGAACATGCGCTCATACACGGCATCACCGAATATATTGATGCTGATACGGAAGAGGCGCGCTTGAATTATCCGCGCCCATTGGATGTGATTGAAGGTCCGCTGATGGACGGCATGAATGTGGTTGGCGACCTTTTTGGTTCGGGTAAGATGTTTTTGCCACAGGTGGTCAAAAGCGCCCGGGTGATGAAACGCGCGGTGGCTGTACTAACGCCCTTTATCGAGCAGGAGAAATTAGAACGGGCACATACAGAAGAATCTAAAGGTCCTGCGAAAATCCTGCTGGCCACCGTGAAAGGCGATGTGCATGATATCGGAAAAAATATTGTAGGCGTGGTACTGGGCTGTAATGGCTACGAAATCATTGACCTCGGGGTGATGGTACCAGCCGACCGAATCCTGCAGGAAGCCCGAAAGCATGGTGTGTCGATGATCGGATTGAGTGGACTCATCACGCCTTCACTCGATGAAATGGTACACATCGCTCATGAAATGAAACGACAGGAGTTTTCAATTCCATTGCTGATTGGTGGTGCTACTACCAGTCGCATGCATACGGCTGTCAAAATCGCCCCGGAGTATGATGGCGGTGTGATCCATGTGCTGGACGCCTCCCGTAGTGTAACCGTAGCCGGTAGTTTGTTGCAACCCGAACAAAAAGCAGCTTATCTGACCGGTGTCGGAGCTGAGTATGATCAACTACGAACCGAATTTGGATCCAGAAACCAAACTAAAAACCTGATCTCGTTTGCGGATGCCCAACAAAACAGCTTTGTGCCCGAACAAACTAAGCCGGTCAAGCCCCATCAATTAGGTGTTCAGGTCATTGAATCACAGGATTTGAACAAGCTTGTTCCATACATCGACTGGAAACCGTTTTTTATTGCCTGGGAACTGCATGGCTCATTTCCTGCCATCCTTGACGATGCAATCGTTGGTGTGGAAGCCACCAAATTATACCAGGACGCGTTGAACATGTTAGACACGTTGATCGCCGAGCAATGGCTTACAGCGCGTGCCGCTTTTGGCCTATTTGAAGCACAGAAATCTGGACCGGACACTATAACGGTAACAAATAACCGAAAAAAGATAAAACTCGAATGCTTGCGACAGCAATCAAAAAAAGCGGCCGGACAACCCAATCGCTCACTGGCCGACTTTGTGCATGCAGACCAAACCGATTACCTCGGCGCCTTCTCGGTAACCATTCAGGGAATTGAGGAACCGATTCGGCGGTTTGAGTCGGCACAGGATGATTACAGTAAAATTTTGCTGCAGGCATTGGCCGACCGGTTGGCCGAGGCATTTGCTGAATACCTGCACGAACAGGTTCGTACCAATTATTGGGGTTATGCACCGGAAGAACAGCTAGACAATGACGCGTTGATTCGGGAATTGTATCAGGGCATTCGTCCGGCACCCGGCTATCCGGCCTGTCCGGACCATACCGAAAAATACAAACTGTTTGATCTGTTAGGCGGCGAAGCAGCTACCGGAATAACACTAACCGAATCGCTGGCCATGTATCCCGCCTCGAGTGTATGTGGCTGGTATTTTGCGCACCCGCAAAGCAGTTATTTTGGGTTAGGGAAAATCGCAAAAGACCAGTTGGCTGATTATGCGCGTCGTAAAAATATGAGCCTGGAAGAAGCGCAACGCTGGCTTCGCCCCGTGCTCGCCGATTGATATATGCCAATCAATAGTACAACTATACGAGCTCATCTGCAACAGGATAAGATACTCCAATGCATCCTGCATCATCGTACCGAATATACCATCGCCCCGAAAAAAAACCTGTTTCGATTTATTTGTCATTCGATTATCAGTCAGCAATTGAACACCCGGGTGGCGGCTGTGCTCATTGAACGCTTCGAACAAGTTATCGGACATAAAAATACGCGCCCTGAATACCTGCTAAATGTGGATGATGACGATCTCCGTAAAATAGGACTTTCAGCATCGAAAGTAACGTACCTGAAGGCAGTGGCCCGTTATTTTACTGATACTCGTATGACCGATGCGCGGCTATATCGCATGGACGACCAGGACGTAATCGATACGTTGGTTCAAATCAAGGGAATCGGGCGTTGGACGGCACAAATGGTTTTAGTGTTTGGCATGGGCCGACCCGATGTGTTCGCACCCGATGACCTGGTTATCCGGCAGGCGATGATCGATCTCTACAAACTGCCCACGCTCAGCGGTAAAGCACTTACCGAGCAATTAGAAACCATCGCAGAGAACTGGCAACCATATCGTTCCTATGCCATGTTACATCTATGGGCGACCCGTGGATAAGTTTGTTTAATTATAAAATCAAATAATTTCATCTAAATTAAACACATTTATTGTACTCCAATACAGTTCACCCATTTTATTATACCATTCACGCACTTATTAATACCATTCACTCCGGCTAACTGGTCATTGTTTGTTTTGTTGTGTTTTTAATCTACAAAACTTAAACACTATGACACGTTTACAAAATCTATTCAAAACCATGTTGGTGGTCGCCCTCGGGGGTGTATTGTTAACCACCACTTCTTGCAAAAAAGATGATCCGGCTCCCACTCCACAAACCATTACAGACATTGTGGTAAATGACGCTAATTTCTCGTTGCTGAAACAAGCGGTTACCAAAGCTGGACTCGCGCAGGCTCTTTCTACCGGTTCGTTGACTGTATTCGCACCCGATAATGCCGCTTTTGCCGCTGCCGGTATCACTTCGGCAACGATTGACGCATTGCCAGCAGCTGATGTGGCCAATCTGTTGAAGTATCATGTTGTTAATGCAAAGGTTCTTTCAACAGGCGTACCTGCGTCAGACACAGTTGCCACCTTGCTTGGCAAAAACCTGTACGCTTCTAAAAACGCCAATGGTGTTTTTGTAAATGGTATAAAAGTAAAAACCGCTGACGTAAATGCTGCCAATGGTGTTATCCACGTAATTAGCTCGGTATTGACACCTCCTACCCAAACCATCGCGCAGTTGGCAAGTGGTACTCCTGATTTGTCCCTGTTACTGGCTGCTGTAGTACGTGCCGGTCTAGCGGGCGCTGTAAGTGCCCCTGGAAAGTATACCGTTTTTGCGCCAACCAATGCCGCGTTCATTGCCGCCGGTTTCCCGAATGCCGCCGCCATCAATGCCGCACCTGTTAACGTTGTAGCATCAATTGTAAAAGCACACGTCCTGTCAACAAACGTATTTGCCAGCGACCTGATCAATGGTTCTACCGCAACAACCCTGGAATCAGGCGTGACCCTGACCATCGGTACAACGCCTCCATCTGTAAAAAAGACCGGCAGTGTGAATCCGGTATCGAACATTATCGCTCCTTCCGGTGTTAACATTACCGCAACCAACGGTGTGGTGCACCTGATTGATCGTGTAATTCTGTAATCCGCTTATACTCAATTAAAAGGGCATCAACAGGGAAACCGGTTGGTGCCTTTTTGTTTGACGTATGTTTCAAAACCGCTATCGATACCTTTTTGCCGCTCTCATCGCGGTTTATACGTTTTTGAGTACGGAGTTCTGTGATTTGTATCATTATTTTGGGATCGATATTGATTGGTATTTTGCCTTATTGACCATTTCCGTTATTACACTGGCCACCATGGAAATTAGCCGGCTCATGGAATCGGCTTTTCGTAAACGATTCAAAGTTGACCGCTCCGGTATACGCTGGCACGTATATTTTTTCATGGCAACTGGATTCATCAGTACCATATTTACTATAGTTTGCGTGTTGCTGGTTGGATATGTACTGCATGACTATCCACTATCGGAAAATAGTATTCCGCTCAAACTGAACCTGATTTATGCCTGGTTGGTCAATCTGTTGTTTCACCTGTTGAATACGGTTGTTTTTTATTTCAGGGAGTATCGCACATCCTACATGAAAACGGTGGTATTACAACGGCTGAACCGTGAAGCCGAAATACAGATGATGCGCCAGCAAATCAATCCGCATTTTCTGTTCAATAACCTGAATGTATTGTCTTCCCTCGTACTCCAGCAAAATGGTGATGCCAATCGCTTTATCGAGGAGTTTTCGAATCTCTATCGTTATATCCTGCAGTGTGGTGATGAGGATATGGTCACGGTGGATACCGAAATGCGTCATATCGAATCGTATGTGTATTTATTGCAAAAACGGTTTGAAAAAGGGCTGGACGTTACGTATGCGCTTTCAGCCGAAAATTCCCATGCACGCATTGTACCGGCTTCGGTGCAGTTGTTGGTGGAGAATGCCATCAAACACAATATCGTCAGTCGTTCCAAACCCTTGCATATTCGTATCTACGAAACGGCTGACCAGCAATTAGCCGTATCAAATAACCGCCAACCCCGGCTGGATCCTGAACCAAGTCAGGGTATTGGCTTGCAGCATATTCGAAAACGCTATGGTATGGTTACAGAACGGGAAGTGGTCGTTGCAGAAGATATGCAACAATTTACTGTCAAACTACCATTGATACACCTTAACTAAAACATGCCTGATGACTATTTTGATCGTAGAAGATGAAATGCCGGCGGCGGAACGAATGCGGATTCTGCTAAAATTGGTTCAACCGGATGCAACCATCGTTGCCTTGCTCGACAGTGTAGAGGATACCGTTGCCTACCTCCGTACACAACCGGCACCCGATCTGATCATCATGGATATCCATTTATCTGATGGTTCCTGTTTTCCTATTTTCAAACAATGTGCGGTGAACACACCAGTTATTTTCACCACTGCGTTTAATCAGTATGCCATTCAAACATTTGAATACATGAGTGTGGATTATATCCTCAAACCGGTTTCAGAAGATGCCCTTCGCCGAGCACTTCAGAAATGGAAGCAATTGAAAAACCATTTTACGCCCCGTTCAACGTCTTTTTCGCCATCCCTTTTTTCAACCAACGCTTTTCGAAATCGTTTTGTGGCCAAAGTAGGAAATCGTTCTTTTTTTGTGCCTACAGAGGAAGTGCAATGTTTTATGGCTGATGATAAGATGGTCTATCTGATCGACCGGGAAGGCAACCGGTACCTGGTTAATTTTACAATGGAAAAGCTGGAACAAATGCTGGATCCCAATCAGTTTTTACGCATAAGTCGTAAATATATTTTGAATGCGCGGGAAGTGGAACAGGTTCGTCCTTTTGTGAACAATCGCATGCAAGTTCAGCTTCGCGGTAATAAAGTAGGCGAGCCATTGATAGTCAGTCGCGACCGGGTTTCCGTTTTCAGGAAATGGGCAGAGGGTGTTTCTGCCTGATAATCATGATCAAGGTTGTATCCATGCAGCCAGCTGCCCCAGATAGGTCGCATCGATTGTATCAAAGGCGTTCATTGTTTCACTGTCCACGTCCAGTACGCCCCAAACCGTGCCTTCATGCATCAGCGGAATGACGATTTCGGACTTTGACCGGCTACTGCAGGCGATATGCCCCGGAAACTGCGCTACATCCGGTACGATGACCGTTTCTTTTTTCGCCCAGCATGTTCCACAAACACCTTTACCATAACGGATTCGCGTACACGCAATCGGGCCTTGAAAGGGACCAAGCACTAATTCATCATTTTCAACAAGGTAAAATCCGACCCATAGCCAGTTGAATTGTTCTTTGAGTGCAGCGGCGATGTTGGCCAGGTTGGCAATCCGATTGGGTTCACCGGTCATCAGTGCGCGGATCTGTGGCAACAGCTGTTCGTACTGCTCCTGTTTAGTGCCCGGATGAATGGTAAGATTATCGGCCATGGCTTGTTGGTTTGGAACTGGAAAGGTAGGGATGCAAGGCTTCGCGGATGAGGTCGGCCTCGAAACCCCGTTGTATTAGAAACGATTGTGTTTTTTGGGCCCGAACCCACTGTTTTTTTTCAGGAGATAATGATGCCCATTTTGCTTGGGTTAGTTGATGCAATAATTCATGGTAGTCTGATTCGGCAATTTCACGTAAGCCGGTCCGGATATTGGGTTCACTCACACCCAGCTGTTTCAGCGAATATCGGATTTTCACACGACCCCACTGTTTCATCCGAAATTTACCGCCTACATATTGTTTGGCAAATCGTTCCTCATTCAGAAAGCCATCGGCGATGAGCCCGATGATCAATTCCTCGACCGTGCCAGTGTTTAGTCCATACCCATAGAGTTTGTCCCGTACTTCCCGGTGACAACGTTCCTGATAGGAGCAGAAATGCCGGATTTTCGGAAGGGCGCTTTCTTTGCCGATGAATCTTTTTTTTTCCACAAAAACAGCGGGTTTTCTGTTGAAATTCCGTGCAAATTAATGCCCTTTCGTTCGTTTCAAACCGATTATCTTTGGACATCTTAAATGTGATATATGAAATTCATTGTTTCTTCATCGGCACTGCTCAAACAATTGCAGCAAATTGGCGGGGTGATCAACACCAATACGGTTTTACCTATTCTGGAAGACTTTCTGTTTGAAATTGAAAAAAATAAACTCACCGTGGTCGCTACCGACCTCGAAACGGTGATGAAAGTACATCTAAACATTGAGGCCAAAGACACGGGGAGAGTTTGTATTCCGGCAAAAATTCTCATCGACTCGCTGAAAAATATCGCAGAGCAACCACTGACCTTCAACATCGATAAAAACTATGGTATCGAAATTACCAGCGATAACGGGAAATACAAGGTAATGGGCGAAAATCCGGATAATTTTCCCAAAGAACCACAATCCAATGATGCCGGTTCTTTTTCCATGACCTCCGGTGATCTGGTGACGGCCATCAATAAAACCATCTATGCGGTAAGCAATGATGATCTGCGTCCGGCTATGACCGGCGTGTTATTCGAACTGGATAAAAAAGGGATTACGTTTGTAGCCACCGATGCGCATCGGTTGGTTCGCTATCAGTTGAAAAGCGTGAAATGTCCGCAAAAAGATACGTTTATCGTACCACGTAAACCCCTGAATCTGTTGAAAGGAGCCTTGCCGGATAATGAT
>JBJTXG010000359.1:0-6886 GCA_046082125.1 Ferruginibacter sp.
GGACTGAATTTCAAATAATTAAATGAATCTATATTAACTTCTACATTAAACTGGAAGCGGTGGTTAATTGTCTGGGTTTGGTTATCATTTTGCTGAATAAATGTTTGGGTTTTATCCGAAAACAAGGTTTGCTGTGTCGATTGACTGATAGTTTGATTATCCCGATTACTGTAACTATAGCTACCATAGACACTGGTTTTTCGTCCCCAGGCATCCCGGTAATTGACCCCAACCGATTGCGATTTGGAAATGCCATCGTTATTGCCACCGGCATTGCCAATTATTGCTCCAACGCCTCCGCCGCCTCGCCCGATACCCATGGAACGCGCCATGCCGGAGACCATATTACCCATGCCTCCACCACCACCGCCTGATCCAAAATTGAACATCCGGGCATTGGTGTTATTGAGATTTCCCAATACACTTAATTGAAAATCATTATTGAATTGATTGACAGAAAAGTTATTCTGATAACGGTTTTCGGTTCCGACGCCTGCATTGAGTGTTCCAAACGTGCCTTTGCTTTTGTCTTTTCGTAACTGAATATTCAGGGTTTTGGTCGGATCACCATCTTTGATTCCGGTAAAAGCGGCCATATCGCCGTAATCATCGATTATTTGAATTCGATCAACCATGTCGGCATTAAGCTCCCGGGTAGCGGTGGTCACGTCTCCGCCAAAAAATTCCTTCCCGTTCACTTTGACTTTGGTGACTTGTTTGCCCTGAGCCGTAACGGTGCCATCTTTATCCACCTGTACACCCGGCAGATTTTTCAGTAACGCTTCCACGTTATCGGTTTTACGATACATTGTACTGTCGACGAGGTACGACACGGTATCTTCTTTTATTTGGATTTTTTGTGCAGTTAAGGTGACTTCTTGTAAGGAGCCGGCCTCCGGAAGCATTGAAATAGATCCTAATTGAATGGCCGGGCCCTTCGGTGTTAAAGAATCTAACGATATTTCCAAGCGTTGGTAGCCCAGATAAGACACAACAAGCACCTCCCCTCCTGTTAAGTTTGTGGTCATTTCAAAAAATCCGTCGGTTTCGGATACAATACTGGTTGAATCTTTTTTAGTAGCCTCGATCACCCGCACACTCGCATAAGGTAACGGTTGTTGATTGATGCCGTATATCGTGCCACTGATCCGGCTTTTTTGCGCAAAAACCGACGTATTGAACAACAAAGAGGCAAAAATGAAAACTAGAAATGGAAAGAGGCCGTTCAGCCGTGGTTTTGTCATGATATAGATTTCTGATTGGGACGGTTGGTAGACCGATCACGCGACTGCTGGTTTAACGGTATGCGTTTGAATATAACTGGTTAGTAAACAAAGAAAGGATGCCGATTGTTCGAATAATATCTGGTGTTGAACCGGAATAACATAGATAGGATAAGATTCAAGCACGTCTCTATATTTTTCCAATCGAACGGCATCTTTCTCGGTGGTCAAAATACATTTGGAATCATCCGGTATTTGATGGAATTGGCGCTGTATAGACTCCAAGTCAGATATGCTAAAGTGGTGATGGTCTTCAAAACGCATCATGTTGTAATGCATTGAAGTTTTATTGAGATACTGGATGATTGGTTTTGGATTGGCAATGCCGCACACCAAGATGCCTTCTTTCCAATCATTGATGTTCATTTCTTTCTCTCTTTGGAAGAGATGGAGCGGTTTTGAGTAACGCAGGGTTGAGAAAAATAACTGTTGATGCGGTTCGAGCGCTAATTCGTCAGCCAGTGCAGCGGCCGATACTGATGATAAGTCCTCCGGACATTTTGTAACTATGATGATATCTGCCCGCCGGGCACTGCTTCGGTTATCCCGTAAGTCTCCGGCTGGCAATACAAAATCGCGGGTATACAGGTTGTTATAGTCGGTAAGAAGTATATTCAAACCAGCTTTCACTGCGCGATGTTGAAAGGCATCATCCAGTAACAATACCCTGGTCTCAGGTCGTTGATACAACAGTTGTGGTATCGCCACGATGCGCTCCTCTCCTACGGCTACGGTGATGTCAGAAAACTTCGTAAACAATTGCATGGGTTCATCGCCAATGTCGCTGGCCGTATTGCCCTCGGTAGCAATGGCAAATCCTTTTGTCCGACGCTTATAGCCACGGCTCAGAACCGCCATTGGGTATTGGTCTTTCAACGCCCGGATGATCCATTCAGTCATAGGCGTTTTTCCGGTACCTCCCACACTTAGGTTTCCGATGCAAATCACCGGAAATTGAAAATGAGCTGCCCGAATCCACCCACGATCATACATCCAGTTACGAATCCGTAACACCCCGGCATAGAGGAGTGAAAACGGGAATAACAGGAATCGGAAACTAGGAAGCAATGGGGGATACTTTTTCTTCGTTTTTAAAAAAAGTGAACAAGGTAGTGCCGTATTTGCGTTCAGCCCTGAAATTAGGCGTTTTCGTGTATTGATTACGGGGAGTATGTTCCAGTACAAACCACCCACCCTCTCGCAACAATCCTTTCTCAAAAATGCGTACCGGTAATTCATCAATACTGGCAAGTGCGTAGGGAGGCCCCGCAAATATCAAATCGTATTGGTATGGACACGTTGCAATAAACGAAAACACATCTGCCCGAATAACCTGTAACATTTCTATGCCCAGCTTAGTCGTAGTTTGCTCAATGAATGCTGCCATCTTTGCATCCTTTTCCACAATATGAATTAAGGAAGCGCCGCGACTGGCCACTTCGTAACTGATGCATCCCGTTCCGCCAAACAAATCCAGAAACCGGATATCGGAAAAATCAAGTTGATGTTGTAAAATATTAAATAACCCTTCTTTGGCTAAGTCTGTCGTTGGACGAGTATGCGGCATGTGGGCCGGTGGCTGAATACGCCGTCCGCCATGAATACCTCCTATGATTCGCATGTAACGAGGTATTTTAAAGTACTGTAGAAATAAGCAGGCAGCTCGTCGGTGTCTGATTGTGGTGTTTCCGTTTCTGCCAGGTTAAGATTAATGAAGTAATCAAAAACTGTTTTATATAATGCAGATGATGGCGAAACAGAACCATTTAAAAGTACGTGTACTGTATTTCGATCAATGTGGTATTGATTACAAACAGTCAATAAAAAATATAAGATGTCGTGCTGATTGATATAACCGGAACTACCGGCATATATCAACTGATTATTTTGTATGTAATGTACTTTCACCCGAACCGGATCAATAAAGCAATGCAATCCGTTTTGTTGCAAAGACCGTTCTAATATCCATTGATCTGAATGGCCGATCGGTGCAAGCGAATAAAGAGCCGTTGTTTCCGAGAGAGTGTTAGGGTAACGATAGATCAGCGAACATTGGTTATCGTTGAACAAACTCACTTGGTTTACCATAAATCCATCGTTAGATCCAAATAGAAAAGAGAGGTGTTCATTTGCTTTTGTCTCAGCGAGAAATGCATTCGGAACAATAGTATAATCCGAGCGATCGATACATAAACGATGGATAGAAAGAGATGGATCAATAGCTTTTAATTCGGAGATGATGAACAGAAAGAAGGACTTGTAATCATGATCTCCCATCGGAAGTGCATAATGGCGGAGAGCGACCGGTGAAGCCGATTTTTTATCGTAGACAAATAAGGTTGCGCCGATATCTCCGAGTTCAACGAATACAATCAGGTGTTGATGGGCCGGTGTTGCCTGAATTCCCCATTGATATTGACAGCTGAAGGTATTTGAATTTGTCTCCATTGTACGGCAAAATAAAGATAATTTTGCGCAAATGTCCGAAAGAAATCAATCCGATCCCAACCTGCGTGTAGAGGCTACCCATCATCAGATTCTAGCAATCGCTCTACCCATTTCAATGGCCATTTTGATACCCCAGCTCAATATGCTGGTCAACAACATTTTTTTAGGGAATTTAAACGCGGCCGCTTTAGCGAATGCCGGCCTAACGGCTGTTTATTACCTGATTTTTGCGGTTGCCGGAAATGGCTTGCAACAGGCAAGCCAAGCTTTATTTTCTAAAAACGCCGGCGCTGGTACAACAGATCAGTTTTCCGTGCTGTTAAGCCAGTCTATTCGATTAGGATTGGTATTAAGTGTTTTTTTTCTGCTGATGACCTGGTTTGGAACGCCGATTTTGTTGAACTCGGTAGCCACGACGGAAAATGCCGCTATCCAGTCAACATTTCTTCGAATTCGAATTTTCGGACTTCCCTTTCTTTATTTATTTCAGATTGGCAACGCTTTTTTAATTGCTACATTAAACAGTCGCTGGCTCATCGTAGGATTTAGCATACAGGCGATTGCGAATATCGTCCTTGATTATGCCCTGATTTTTGGACATTTTGGGTTGCCGGCTTGTGGCTTTTTAGGGGCTGCCTGGGCATCTGTTCTCTCAGAATGTATTGGAATGATAACGGTTTGGCTTGTTATTCAATGCACCGGGCTCCGGAAACGATATCGATTGTTAGAATCGTTTCAGTATCACCAAAAACAATTTCTTGATCTACTTAAGATTTCAGCACCATTGATTTTTCAGTTTATCATTAGTCTCGCAACCTGGTTTGTTTTCTTCCTGCTCATCGAAGAAAGAGGAACTCAAGCAAAAGCAATTAGTAATACGATGCGTAACGTGTTTGGAATTGCCGGTATTTTTGTTTGGGCCTTTGCCGGAACCAGCAACAATATGATTGCGAATTTGATCGGACAGGAACGTCATCAAGATGTGCTGCCTGTCCTTAAGCGAATTAGTTTATGGAGCTTCTGTCTTTGTCTATTACTAGTTCTCCTGTTGAACGGTATGCCGGAGGCATTTTTTGCATTATTTGGTCAAAATGACGTTTTTACAACAGAAGGCGTGCCTGTCATTCGTATTGTTTCTGTCGGAATGCTGTTGATGAGTATTGCTGTTGTCTGGTTAAACGGCGTCACCGGAACTGGAAAAACCAACATTAATTTACTCATTGAGGTATTGGCCATTGGTATTTACCTCTTGTACACCCTGTATTTTATGAAATATCATTACGTGAGTTTAGCCATGGCCTGGAGTAATGAATTGGTCTACTGGCTGGTCATATTGATACCGGCATGGCTTTTCATGCGTTGGGGAAATTGGCAATCAAGAAAGCAATAACTGCATTACTGAAGTTCAAATCCATCGTTTATAATCGCTCCTTTTTTCAATACCACAATACCATCTTTGATCGAATAAAGCGAATGATCTTCATTTTTCAGATGCTTGCCGCCACGAATAGTCACATGGTTGCCAATACGACAATCTTTGTCAACGATAACCTGCGATAAGTCACAATGATCTCCTATTCCCAATAATGGTATTTGACGCGCTGCATTGTGTTTCAACTGATCCATGGTTTCATAAAAGTCGTTGCCCATAATATAGCAGCTGGTAATCTTGCTGCCTACCCCAATCCGACTTCTGATACCAATGACAGAATTACGCACCGATGCTGCGTGAATGATGGAGCCATCGGCAATGATGGCCTGCTCTATGGTCGTGCCGCTGATTTTGGCCGGCGGTAACATCCGGGCCCGGCTGAAAATCATCTTATCGTTGTCAAACAGATTAAAGGGCGGTAAATCCAGTGTTAGAGCTAAGTTGGCTTCAAAGAACGAGTAAATATTTCCGATGTCGGTCCAATAACCGTCATATTGATAACTGAAAACCCGATGGTCCTGGATGGACTGTGGAATGATTTCCTTTCCGAAATCCGTGGCCGTTTTATATTTTGTATCGAGCAAATCAAACAACACATTCCGATTGAAAATATAAATACCCATGGAGGCCAGATAGACCCTTCCCTGATCCTCCATTTCTTGTCCGGTATTACTAACCCATTCATGTAATATATCGGCGCCCGGTTTTTCAATGAAGGAGGAAATCTGCTGCTCAGGCGTCGTTTTAAGGATTCCAAATTCGGTTGCTTCCTGCGCCCCTACCGGTATTGTTGCAATGGAAATACCGGCATTGTTTTGAATATGCTGCTCGAGCATGTCCCTAAAGTCCATCTGATATAACTGATCGCCACTTAAAATCAACACGTGTTCAAACTCATTTTTTTCCATGTGCTTCAGCGACTGGCGAACGGCATCCGCCGTTCCCTGAAACCAGCCCGGACTGTCTGGCGTTTGTTCGGCCGCGAGAATGTCTACAAAACCCTTACTGAAGCCACTGAACTGGTACGTGTTTTTAATGTGCTTGTTCAACGAAGCGGAGTTGAATTGCGTGAGCACGAACATTCGATTGATGGAACTGTTGATGCAATTTGATATTGGGATATCAACCAACCGATACTTTCCGGCAATTGGCACCGCCGGTTTGCTGCGGCTAGCGGTTAATGGATAGAGACGAGTTCCGGCCCCACCTCCTAAAATAACGGCAATGAGTTTTTTGGTGATCATAATTACTTTACAATAGAGTGATAAAGGTCGATATATTCGCCGGTACGTCGTTCCCAGCTGTTATTGATTTTCATCATGTTATGTCGTGCTATGGCTAATTTTTTTGTATCATCATATAGTGAGATAGCCCTACCAATGGCGCGTACCACTTCATCTACCGTAGCATGCTGAAAACAGATTCCATACCCTTGCCAGTCTTCAATGTCAACGACGGTGTCTTGCAGTCCACCGGTTCGGCGAACAATCGGAACCGTACCGTATCGCATAGCATACAGCTGATTCAGTCCGCAAGGTTCCACCCGACTCGGCATCAACAAAAAATCGGCAGCAGCATACAAACGATGACTCAGGGTTTCATTGTATTCGAAGCGGGCATTAAAATAACCAACCATATGGTGATGCATGGAATCGATGGATGCTTCAATGGATGCATCGCCACTGCCCAGGATGTATGAATAAAAGCGTTTCCCAAAACGACG
>JBJTXG010000360.1:0-6597 GCA_046082125.1 Ferruginibacter sp.
TTCGTGCAGATCGCGAATAGCATTTCCCAGCAGTATATTTTCTTCAAGCAATCGAATCTTTTCCGCTAATTCAAGTTGTGCCCTTTTGTTCTTTTCTAGGGTGTACATTCGTTGTTCAAGCTCTTTTATAGTTGATGCTGAATTGTTCTCCAGCGTACGAATAATCGTTCGAGAGGCCTCAATATCAGCATGCAGTACCATCAACGGATTGATCATCGTGAGTTGTTGTACAAGCCCGCTTTTTTCATTCACCAACTCAACGATTGTTTTTCCGTTTAATAAAGCGCTTTGTTCTTTTTTGGTCTTTTCTAATAAGTCCGCCTTTGAATCAAAACGATCAACCGCTTCCTTCCATTGGGTCTCAGCCAGAAGGGCATCTTCCTTGGCTGTTTGTAGTTTTTTGACCAGGCCGTCTACTTCTTTCCGGCTGTTATTTACTTCTTCCATTAACAGCATCAGCCGATTATTTTCTGATTCAATTGCGCTCTTCTCGGTCAAAAGCGAGGCCAATTGCTTGTGTTCGTCAAACCAGGTTTCTATTAAAGCCATTTCGCTGGATACAGCAGCCCGTTTATCTTGATTTTCAATCAGATTGGCCGAGAGTGTTGAGTGGGTCTCATGAAGTTTGGCAAGCGTTTGTTGCACGGGAAATAATACAACGTTCTTTTCCTGAATTTTTGTGTCTAATTCTCGTACACGCCGAAAAACGACTGTTTGCGTTTGTTGATATTTCAGCAGGTTTTCAAATTCAATTTTTAGTTCGTTCAATCGATTGGCAGCATTTGATGCGGTCATTACAAGTGTCGGCAAGTGTTGGTCTCTTTCCTGGTTTTGTTGTTTGAGGAGGTCAATGCGTTCCAGCCAATTGAGGGCTGTTTGTAGGCTTTCTATTGCGTTGTCGAATTCATTTTTTTTCGATTGGGCTGTAGTGAAATCATCCAATAAAGCCGCTTCTTCTTCTTCCGACAAAACGTTGATAGCATTCAGCTCGGTTTCGATCAACGATAGTTTATCGCTCTCTTGTTTAACCTTGTTATGTACAGCGACAGAAATTTCTGCATAGATTTCGGTGCCGGTAATCTGTTCGAGTAGCTCGCCCTTTTCGTTTTTATTTGCCTGCAGAAAAGCAGCAAAGCTGCCCTGCGCCAGTAAAATGACTTTAGTAAACTGTTCAAAGGTTAGTCCCAGAATGTCTGCTATCGCCTGATCACAGGTTCGTACCTGGTCGGCCACAATTTGATTATTGTCATCAGCAATGATTCGATGGATCGGTTTTAGCTTTCCGTTTTTTGAACGTTCTTGTTTCCACGATGCTTTCCATGTTTTACCGGATACAGAAAAAACGATTTCCGAAAAACAATCCGTGGCCCCTTTGGTCATCAAGTTATTTTCATTGCCCGAAATAAGTCCTAGTCGGGCTGTTTTGCCATACAACGCTAGTGAAATCGCATCCAGGATTGTACTCTTTCCGGCGCCTGTTTTTCCGGTAATAGCAAACAGGCCCTCGTTGGTAAACCGCGGATGTGTAAAATCAATATTGTGAATCCCGGCGAGCGAATTGATGTTTTTAAGTGACAGCGAGCGAATTTTCATGTTTCGTTATGAATTTGCGTTCAGGTTTTCAATAATTTCCTGATAAGTCTCTTTCAGAGACAGTCGTTGTTCTTCCGGAATCTCTGTTTTTTCAAGAAGCCGATTAAATACATCGTGAATGGTCAGCTCTTCCAATGCCTCAGATGGCGAGGTGGCTGATAGCATATGTCGAACATGTTGTCGGTTTTGAATTTTTAGTACCTCAATCAGCGAGTCCTTGGTTTCTTCCTGTATCCAGGAAGCAAGGTCGGTAAAAACCGCCTCCCCATCATACATAATTTCCACCCACACGGAGGACTCTGCATTTTTTAATACTTGTAACTGTTTGGCAATGGATAATTGATCACCGATGATCGAAACCAATTTTTGAAAACAAGGAACGGCCACCGTTTCAACAGACAGTGTTGGCGTAAAATCAAGGACATACACACATTTGGTTTGGTCGGCCTCTCCAAAGCCCATGGGAATCGGTGATCCACAATATCGAATATGATTTTTTATGGCAGAAGGGATATGGTAATGCCCCAGGGCAACGTATTCAAACACATCCGGAAAGATATCGCAGCCAACCGCTTGTATGTTTCCAACATAAATTTCCCGGACACCATCATCCTCATTTCTTTTTCCGCCGGCAACCGACAGATGGCCGGTGGCGATGATTGGAACGACTAAGCCCAGTTCCTGCTTTTTTAATTCGGCGATTTCGCCAATGGCGGCATAATGTTTTCTGATGTTTTCGTTGACCCGCTTCGACCGGTCTGAATATTGTTCACCTTCGGCAAAATGGCTGATATCCCGCTCGCGTAAAAATGGAACGGCTGCAATGATCAGCTGGGGTTTGTTTTGTTCATCGTTGATCACCACCAGTTCATCAGCTATGTTTTCGGTGGCACAACCAACAATATGTATGTTCAATGCGGCGAGTGCGTCTTTGGGCGCATTGAGAAAGCTGGGGGAGTCGTGATTGCCGCCTACGACTACAACCGAGCGGCATCCCGCTTTTAGTACTTGGATGAGCAAGTCATAATATAACTTTTGGCAGGTACTGCTCGGCGACGATGTATCAAATACATCACCGGCTATTAATAATAATTCAATTTTCTTTTCCTGAATCGTTTTTAATAACCAGTTGAAAAAAGCGAGATGTTCTTCGTGTCGTTCTTTTTTTGAGTAGAGCGATCGTCCCAGGTGCCAATCGGCGGTGTGGAGTATTTTCATTGCGATAACAAAATCGGTTAATAATACAAAAGCAGACAAACAGCCATCAGGCTTGCCGGACGTACAATAATAATTGTAAAAAATACAAACAGCAAAAAATTATCTTATGCTTCTTTGAGGGTTTATTTCATAAAAAATTAAATCATCCTATTCTCAATGTATTCCAGCATTACTTTGGTTGATTTAAAAATGACAGCTGATTAAGTAATTACACGTCAAATAAAAAACGCGTGACGTTTAGCGGCACCTTGTTAGCGTTTCGGCTTCTGGTTGAACAAGTTAATTATTAGCGCCAGCCATGTCGTTTTTTTGTTTCTGTAATATGAGCAAGATGATGGTTGCCATGCCAAGCGTATAGACTAATATATTCATCCAGGGCAAAAGGGTTGTCATGTTCAGGATGAATGAACGTTCTCTTTAATTGCTCGTCTGTCAAGCTATTCAGTAAAACTGTCCATCGTTCGTGAATGCCCGCCAGCATAGATAATGAGGAAGCTATCGGCATATCTTTAGCGTCAAGCAATTCAGCCCAGCGGTCTTCATAATAAGGTTTTACCGTTGGCTGGTCTTCTGTCAGCGTAAGTTTAAAGCGAACCAAGCTGTTCATGTGACTATCGGCACAATGATGAATTACTTGTCTGATTGTCCACCCATCGGGCCTGTATGTCGTATTCAGTTGTTTGTCTGTTAAGGCAACAACCTCATTTAAAAGTCTTTTTGGGAAGGTTGAAATATCGTCAATCCATTTGTTTAACAGGTCTTTTGTTATGATAGTTGGTTTATCAAAGGGACCAATCGGATATTTTAATTTTTCAATGTCCATTATAATATGATTGTTAGTGTCTGTTGTTTAGCCCGACCGATAGGGCTATCAGCAAACATATTCATTTTTCAATCCGCTTGCCATCTTCATCAATAATATAATGTACAGAAGCTTCGCGTACTTGAAAGGTGCCATTTTTCAAATCCTGAATATCATGGAATGTGATGGGTGTTATCTCTTTGCCCGCCAGGTTAATTAAACCAGCCAGGCCGTTCAGATAAACAATGGTAACTCGTCTTCCTTGTATAAAGCGTTCTGCTTTATCGTATTTACAAGGGATAATCTCTTCCCCTTGGTAGTTTACAAAACCAAATCGGTACGAGTCGTCAATTTGTTTCTTTACCTTGGCTAATCCCATTGAAAAATGATCAATACCAGCGTATTTGCAAGGAATGGCCAGCTGACCATTGATGCCCACTTTGCCATATTGGCCATTTAGCTGTACACTGGCAAAGAGGGAGTCGCCATTGTAACTATTGCTGAAATCACTGGCACTTTCGTAAATAATGGGTGTTGTGATGTTCCCTTTTGTATCAATGTGTCCCCATTTGGTATCTTTCCAAACCCAAGCGCGACCCTTTTCGAAGTTTCCCGTTTTGGTATAGATAAGTGGAATAACGACTGTCCCGAGGGAGTCAATGAAACCCCATTTACCATTTTTATGTGCCCAAGCTAGTCCATAGCGGTAATAGCCAACACCATCAAATGTCATGGGTAGTTTTGGATTTCCATTACGGTCTATGTAGATCATTTTTCCATTCAGTTTTACTTTCGCCCAGCCGCCTCCAAAATTCATGGCCCAATCATAGTTAAAAGGAATCACAGTCTGTCCTTTTTGGTCGATCCAGCCATATTTCCCCTCTTTTTTTACCAATGCGATTCCAGCACCAAAATCATGTGCTTCTTCGTAAATAGTAGGGATGATTTCCTTTCCTTCCTTCGTTACATAACCCGCCTTATCATCCAAGTAAACCCGCACCAACTCCTCTCGAAAATCCCAGATACTTTGGTATTTTAATGGCGTCAGTTTTTTTCCTGTATAGTCGAAGAGGCCGTATTTTTTGTCTTTGGCAACTACCAAAACGTTCGCAAAGCGCAATGAGCGATAATACCAGGTGTCCGCATCGTCATAGATTGGCGGAAGGATTTCATTACCCAGCGTGTCAATAAATCCATAGGTTAGTTCCCAGGGTTCAGCCTTCATGGTAACACGCGAAAGGCCGCCTCCAAAACCTTCAATCTCGTAGTAGCGTGGTTTCATGATGATTCGTCCGGACGTATCAATCAGGCCCATTAAATCACTGCTATAATCACGATACGCGGACAGACCATGTCGGAAATCGTTTATCAGCTGTCCGGTTTCAACCGTAAAAATTTTCTTTTCAGCATTGTATGTTCCTTTTAAACGATCTTGTCCATAGCACATGGAGGAAATCAGCAGCATAAGGAAGAGAGATGATTTCATTGTTTGTAGTTGCATTGATTTTTTCCGTTTGGTTTAGCTGGAACGTGTACTTACTCAGACTTCGTTGTATGGATTGTAGAACAGATAACAAAACACGAACGATGAACGGGAAAAGGCACTTGAATAACCGCTGCCAACCCGAATAACGAAATTTCTTATTTCGGTCAGTCTTAGTTGTGATCATTTTAATCGTATAAGATTTCCTTTACGCTTCACGATGTTTTTATAATAATTTAACTGCAGCTAATCCCGAATGAAAAGGCTCCACACGATCATATTGGCCATAAGTATTGGCGGCCACTAAAAGAATAAGAGTTAATATTAAAGTTCTTTTCATTGGTTTCGTTTTATATGATTACCTATAACGTTTTGCAGCTTGGCGAAGTGGCGGATTTTGAAGAACTTACTTTCATTTTAGCACAAAACTTCATTTGAAAACCAAATATTCAATTTAGCACTGAACCCGTCATTTTGCCAAACTGCTGTTATGTGCTGCCTTTTTCTGAACGTTTAGTTAATTAAATAATGTAACTGTAGTACTTTGTTTTTAGTAATAATATTACAGTTTAATAAATTTAGTTGTCTGATGTGGAAAATCTTTGAATTTAATTAAATACACTCCATTCGGCAAATCTGTTATACTTATGGTTTTGTTTTGAGTTACAAAAACTTTTTTGATTTGCATACCTAGTGCGTTAATAATTGAGATTTCGCCGATATTGCTTTGATTATTTAAAGATGCAAAAGTCAAATATTGATTTGCTGGGTTTGGGAATACGCTAATACTTTTGCTACTTGACTTCTCACACTTACCTACGTATATAATGTTTGAAAAAACACTTTTACCATCGACATCAACTTGTCTTAGCCTGTAATAATAATTATCTTCTTGTATAGTATCGTCAATGAAGGTATAGTTATTAGTTGAGGAACCGTTTGTAGCACTCATTTTTTTACCAACTAACTTCCAACTAACTCCGTCTAAACTTCTCTCTATGTTGAAATATGCGTTGTTAATTTCTGAAGCTGTAGCCCAATTAAGAACGACACTATTATTTTGACAACTACCATTAAAGTAAATTAGTTTGACAGGAACTACTGATGAACCACAAGAAATACCTTTTACAATAAGTTTATTGTTTGCTTGCTGTATTGAGCTTGTAAGAGTTGCATCAGATATATCACTTCCATATATTTCTAAATATCGCATACTAAGTGCTAGTCCTTTATTCACCGCTGAATCTAAAACCATAGATTTGGTATTTGGCAAGATGCCGCATCGATTCATTCTTAAGGGACCATCTTGTACACTCCAAAGCATTTGAGCTCCAGTTCTACATGGATTTTGTTTCATAATATACCAGTGCGATGTATTCGCTATATTAGATAAGTTTGGGTTGCAGCCTGAGATGTCTTCTCTGAATAGTCCAAAGCGATCAGAGTAATTTGTGATACCGTAATTACAATAAATAGATGCTAAGTAATTGATAGGCTGTCC
>JBJTXG010000361.1:0-2103 GCA_046082125.1 Ferruginibacter sp.
GGGCCCAACCGATAATCCAGGCAAATAATTCGCCAAAACTGGCATAGGCATAGGTGTAGGCACTACCGGCTACGGGTATCCGACTGGCAAAATCCGAGTAGCAGAATGCTGTAAACGCACAGGCGATCCCGGTGATGATAAACAGAATGGTAACGCCCGGACCGCCATTGAAAATAGCCCCACCAAGACTACTAAAGCTACCAGCACCCAGTATAGCCGCAATACCAAAAAAGGTAAGGTCACGAACCGTGAGCACCCGTTTCAATCCGCCAGAATGCGCGGCATCATCCCCATCCTTTACAATCTGATCGATTTTTTTAGTCCGAAATAGCGGATTCCCCATGCGAAATGACTTTAAGATGGGAAAGATAGAAAAGTTTTGGCAGAACCGTTTTACTGATCACGAGATAACAGATACTTGGCCAGCCATTCCAGCTCTTTTTTACGGGCGTTTGGTACCGCGACCGCATCCAACGATTTCATAGCTTGCTGGTAGAAGGATTCTTTCAACGACTGGGCCCAAGCATCTACTCCACAAGCTCTATAAACCGCTAAAACCTTGTTTACTTTCTCGATGCCGGTTTGTTGCGTAGCATCCAACAGAATAGCGCGTTGCTCGGCATTGGCGGCTTCCAAGGCATGAATCCAGAGGAAGGTTTTTTTATTGGCGAGTATATCACCCCCAACCTGCTTTCCAAATTTCTCCGGATCTCCGAACGCATCGAGGTAATCATCCTGAATTTGAAAGGCAATACCTAATTGCTTTCCGAATGCATATAGATGGCGTTGGTTTTCTTTACCGGCACCTCCGGCGATAGCACCCAATTGCATAGATGCAGCCAGTAAAACAGAGGTTTTGAGGGAGATCATATGAATGTAATCATCCAAGTGGACAACCGTTTCTTTTTCAAAATCCATATCCAACTGCTGACCTTCGCACACTTCCCGAGCCGTTTGGCTGAACTGAGTTAACATGCAGTGGAGTCGGGATTGATCAACACGGTTTAAATATTCATAGGCGACCACCAGCATCACATCGCCCGCCAACAAGGCGGTTGAATCACCAAAAGCCGTATGTACGGTTTTCATACCCCGGCGAATGGGCGCTTTGTCCATGATATCGTCGTGGATGAGCGTAAAATTGTGAAATAGCTCAACAGCGGTTGCGGCATGATAGGCATCGTTCGTTATAGCACCGAACAGCTCATTACACATCAGCACACTAACGGGTCGTACCCGTTTGCCGCCAATTTGAAGGATGTACTGGGATGCATCATACAACGAAGCGGGCGCCGTTGGAAAATGACGTTGTTGAAAATGGGTTTCAAACAGAGCAGACAAATCGTTGAAAGCGTGCATGATGGCAGATGCTGTTTACTGTATAAAGATAACCCTTGGAGTGTATGAAAGTTGACTGATGGTGATTACTTATTTATGAATTTCACTGGTGAAGTGAAACCGTATGTCTGGGTTGTTGGTACGTTCGGTATTCAGGAACCACTCACTTTGTGCCAGATACACCAGATGGCCGTCTTTATCTTCGGCCATGTTGGCCTGTTTATACTTGACAAAGGCATCCAGTTTTTGCGAATCCTCGCTGTCGATCCAGCAGGCTTTATAAAACGGTAATGTATTCATTTGAACCGAGGCCCCATATTCTTGTAGCAGCCGGTATTGAATCACTTCAAACTGGAGCTCGCCCACACACCCGATTATTTTCTTGTTGCCGCCAAATTGGGTAAACAATTGGGCCACGCCTTCGTCGGTAAGCTGCAGCAATCCTTTCTCCAACTGCTTGGTTTTCATTGGGTCTTTATTGACTACCTCTTTGAATATTTCGGGTGAAAAACTAGGTATACCGGTGTAATAAAACAATTCTTTATCGGTGAGCGTGTCGCCAATTTTGAAGTTGCCCGTATCGAATAAACCCACCACATCGCCCGGAAAGGCTTCCTCAATAACATCTTTTTGCCTGGCCAAAAAGCTATACGGATTACTGAATCGAACCTCTTTCTCCAGCCGCACATGTTTGTAGTAGGTATTTCGACTGAACTTACCGCTGCATACCCGTAAAAAAGCAATCCGGTCGCGGTGTTTTGGATC
>JBJTXG010000362.1:0-6737 GCA_046082125.1 Ferruginibacter sp.
CATTGGTGCCGAACTCAAACATATCGAAGAAGCCACCCTGTCCGATGTAAAAGCGTTTTTTCAAAAACACTATAACCCCTCCAATGCCATACTGGTTGTGGCCGGCAACGTGACGTTTGAACGCGTAATGGCGCTGGCTGAAAAATGGTTTGGGCCGATACCGGCCGGTGAAAAACATGTTCGCCATCTTCCGGTAGAGCCCGGGCAGACGGAGGCGCGTAGCAAAGAAATGCATGCTGATGTGCCCCTGGATGCGCTTTATAAATGCTGGCACATGTGTTCGCGTACGGATGCCCGTTACTATACTACCGATATCATTACCGACTTATTGAGCGGCGGCGGATCTTCGCGGCTGTACCAGCGGTTGGTCAAAGAGGAAAAATTGTTCAGTAACATCGACTGCTATCATTTTGGCAGCACCGATCCCGGGTTGCTAACGATTTCCGGAAAACTGGTCAAAGGCGTTGATATGAAAACAGCAGAAGGCGTGTTACAGGAAGAGCTCGAAAAGATATGTACGGAAATCGTGCCCGAATCGGAATTGCAAAAAATCAAAAACAAGGCCGAGAGTGCGATGGCTTTTGAAGATATGAGTTTGATGAACCGGGCATCCAACCTAGCCATGTATGCCTTGTTGGGCGACCCGAATATGATCAACACCGAACTGGGCCAATACCAGCAGGTAACCGCCGCGCAGGTGCAGGCCGAATCGAAGCGGCTATTCCGTGCCGAAAACAGCAGCACCCTTTATTATTACAGCCGCTCCCGATGAGCACAGCCATTAACTTTTGCAGATATGAACCGAAAACAAGCCCCCGCCATTACCGATGCGGTTGATTATACCCTTCACCTGAAGCCATACCGTTTTTTTCGATTAGACAATGGCGTAGAGGTATACGCTGTTCATGCCGGTGCGCAGGAGGTCATACAAATAGAGTGGGTTTTTTCAGCCGGTAGTTGTTATGAGACCAAGCAATCGGTTGCGGCCACAGCTAATTACCTATTGAAAAACGGCACGCAATCCAAAACAGCGTTTCAGCTCGACGAGGCTTTTGAGTTTTATGGTGGCTATTGCAATCGTTCGTGTTTCACCGACACGTCGCAGATCAGTTTGCATTCACTGACAAGACATATAGATCGGCTTCTGCCACTGGTTCGGGAAATGATTTCCGAGTCGGTTATTCCGGAGAGTGAACTGAGTATCTATAAACAAAACGCGGCTCAGCGTTTGAAAGTCAATTTGCTTAAAGGCGATTTTGTGGCCGGTCGGTTGATTGATCATTATGTGTATGGGCCGGAGCATCCATCCGGGCGCTATACAACCCTCGATGATATTGAGTCGCTTCAGCGAGAAGATATTCTGGCGTTCTATCAGCAATATTATCAGCACGGACATTGCCGGATTTTTGTGAGCGGTGCATTGCCCGACCATATTGAGTCGATTCTTAATGCTCAATTTGGCGATCTGCCGTTTGTACAGGAGGCGCCAACACCCCCGTTGATCATTCGCGAGGCGTCGATCGAAAAAAAATATCGCATAACCAACGATCCGTCGTCGGTGCAGGGAGCGATTCGCCTAGCCATTCCGTTTCCGGAGCGGCGTGATCCTGATTTCAAAAAAGCCCAGGTGCTCAATATTCTGTTCGGCGGGTATTTTGGTTCGCGGTTGATGAGCAACATACGCGAGGACAAGGGATATACCTACGGCATCTACAGTTACATACAAAATCAGCTACACGATACGGCGTGGATCATCAGTACGGAGGCCGGTAAAGATGTTTGTGAGGATACGGTCAAAGAAATATATGCCGAGATGCATCGTTTGTGCGAGGAGGCCATTCCGGAAGAGGAGTTGTCGCTGGTACGGAATTACATGATTGGAACCACGTTGTCGGAAATGGATGGTCCGTTTTCCATCATGGCCAAATGGAAAAATATGATTCTAAAGGGGCTGGATGAGGGTTATTTCTATGATACCATTGATACGGTCAAGCGGGTAAGCGCCGATGAGTTGCAGGCAGTGGCGCGGCGTTTCTTCAAGCCCGATAATTTTTATGAGCTGATTGTGTATTGATATACACCAATGGCAACCAATTGGTTAGTCTACTATAAAAGTGTTGTCCGAAAAAAAGGCCGCCTAAAAGCTATGATTTCTTAAATCGGGATTCTATTTTTACGAGACCTAACGCTAACCACGGTTCGATATCCTTCCTAAAACACCGTTTTCACCAACGGAATACTTGATTTTATCAATCGCTTGTTGAGTACATGTGCGCATGTAGCTGACAGTACTATATATTTTGAGCGCTTCCTCTTTCCGCTTTCTTGTGGTTTCAGAGGTAAGCAAGGCCTGTGATGTCTATCACGGGCCATTTTTTTATGTTATTGATTCAAACAGGGGTTCTGTTTTGGGGTAAAATCAATGACCCATGTTCCTAGTTTAAAACGTTTAAACCACTTAAATGGTGATTGTTCGTCTTTTCCGAAAACCCTCACCGATTCGGGGTGTTTCATTCGCCATCATCTGTTGAAAACAACAACCAGCCAACCATCGTTGGGTTGGTGAAAAAGAGGATAGAGGCCCGCCCGGTCTACCAAATCCGGTTCAAGGATGAGAGAACGCAAGGGGCACGTCATGTGCATTGGCGAGGAAAGCATAATCAATGCTTATGCCCTAACCAGGAGGCCGTGACCGCAAAAGGTTGTATCCGTGAAAAAGATTATTTAACCTTTCCCCAGTTTTCGCCGCTTCGGATGCGGTATAGCGTCATCTCGCTGACTTTGTATTTGGTGGCGAGTTGCTTGTAGGTCAGCTTTCTCTTGGGATTATTCAGGGTGTCTTTGATTGCCTTTACCTGGGTGGCCGTCAGTTTGAGTCCCACCGTTTTACTGGCTTGCTTTTTCTTGTAGGCTATTTTAAGCGGACTCTTTTGTTGATGCGAGGCCACTTCTTGCTGGGTGGCCCATTGCAGGTTTTTGGCGTTGTTATCGCTTTTTTTGTGGTTCAAATGAATCACGTACTTAGCTTTGGGCGATTTTTTCTTACAAAAAATTCGCGCCACCTCCCGGTGAAAATAGATGGTTCCGTTTCCGTTTTCAAGATGAAGATTGAGGGTACGATAGCCGGATGTGATGGATCCGTTCAGCAGCTTGCCGTCTTTATCCACCGACTCGGTGTAACTGGCGGCCCGCCCCTGATTCGACACGGCATATTTTTTTTGCAGTGTTTTGTAGCCCGGAAACTGCATAGGTTTCCAAACTTCGCCTGGATTTTTTTTGATCATCGGTTTTCGTTTTAGCAGTTCGTTTTTTTTGGATATTTTATTGAATCGGGTTTAATAAAAAATCTGAATCGCTTTAAATATACTAAAAAACCCCCCTAATCGGATAATTTGTTTAAAAACTCATCTTCTGTTAATAACTTGATACCCGGAATTTTTTTGGCCTTCTCAACCTTGCTGCCGGCATCATCGCCGATCACCAAAAACTGCAGCTTGCTGCTCACGCCGCCCAGGATTTTTCCGCCCCGGGCCTCTACGAGCGCCTCGGCTTCACTGCGCTTCATTTTGGTCAGGGTGCCCGTAAACAGAAAGGTTTGTCCGGTTAATGCACCTCCGGTGGTTTTTGTTTCGGCCGTTCGTACGTTTACGCCAAGTTTTTCGAGCGTCCGAATGGTTTGTTGGTTGATGGGGTTTTGGAAATAGTCCACCAGGCTGTTAGCCACTTTCACGCCAACATCTTCTATCTGCCTCAGTTGTTCTTCAGTCATTGCCTCCAGCTCGTATATCGACGTGATCTGCTGCGCCAGGGCCTTGGCCGTGGTTTCACCCACATACCGGATGCCCAGCGCATAAATCAACCGGTGCAGGGGCTGACGCTTGCTTTTTTCGATAGCCTCCCGCAGGTTGGTTATTGATTTGGCGCCGAAACCTTCCATGCTTTCCAGTTCCGAAAAATTGATTGAATAAATACCGGGGATATCAGACAAGAGTCCCTTTTCAAAGAACCGCTGAAGGTTGGCCTCGCCCAGGTAGCGAATATCCATGGCATCTTTGCTTACAAAATGCAACAGGCGCTCCAGGCTTTGTGCGCGACAATGGGTATTCAGACATCGCCAAACCGCCTCGCCTTCTGCTTTGTGAAGCGGATGATGGCAAACCGGACACTTTTCGGGGAATCGTATGGGCTGCTCATTCCCTGTTCGGGCTTCGGGGATTGATTTTACAATTTGCGGAATGACATCGCCGCTTCGTTCAATCAACACCCGATCACCCAGCTGCAGGTCTTTTTCCCGGATATAATCCTGGTTGTGGATGGAAATGCTACTGATGGTGACACCACCCACGGCTACCGGCTCGATTTTGGCCACCGGGGTTACGGCACCGGTACGTCCAACCTGAAAATCTACCGACAATAACCGGCTGGTGGCCTGTCTTGCTTTGAATTTATAGGCGATGGCCCATCGTGGATGATGCGATGTCATACCCAGTTTTTCCTGTAGATCCAGGGCGTTTACCTTGATGACCATGCCGTCGATTTCGTAATCCAAGGCATCGCGTTTTTTTTCAAAAGCCTGTACCGCTTCCACGACAGCACCTATGCCGCGCACCACCGTCATTTCTTTTTTCGGACTTCTGAAGCCCAGTTCCCACAACAGGTTCAGCGACGCTTCGTGGGTTTTAATCTCTTGTCCGTTGGGGCCGTATGCCACATAACTGACATGATACAAAAATCCCTCCAGGTTTCGTTTACGCACTACCGTTGGGTCTTTCATGCGCAGGGTGCCGGCGGCTGCATTGCGTGGATTGGCCAATGGTGGCAGTCCTTCTTCCATCAGCGTTTCGTTATATGCTTTGAAGTGCGCCTTGTTCATCAGCACCTCCCCACGGATTTCGATTTGTTGGATTCCTTGTTGACGGAAAGGAGCGGATAGCGGAATGGAAAGAATCTGCCGGATATTGGGTGTAATATCATCACCCACCACTCCGTCACCACGGGTTACCCCCCGAACCAGCAAGTCGTTTTCGTAAAACAAAGAAATGCTGGCTCCGTCAAATTTTGGCTCAACGGTATACGTGATCTCTTCTATGCCGGCGGCCTCTCTCGCTTTACGGTCCCAGTCGAGCAGATCCTCGGCATTGTATGAGTTTTCCAGGGAGAGCATGGGTACAAGGTGTGCGGTCTTGGGAAAGTCTTTAATAAGACCGGGTCCAACGCGTTGGGTTGGCGAATCCGGTACGATAGAATCCGGATGGGCTTTTTCATAGGCCTCCAGTTTTTTATACAACAAATCATACTCAAAGTCGCTGATCAGAGGATCATTTTCAACATAATACCGGTGTTCATGAAACCGCAGTAGATTTCGAAGCGACGACAGGTTTTGGTCGTTTACGGATGCCTCCATCCATTGTTTTGTTTCGGACAGATAGGTGTTGACGGCGTCTTTCGAATACATGGTCATTCAGTTCCTTCAAATGTAGTGCATCGAACTCCTTCGTCCCGTACTTTTGAAAAAAAGAAAACATGTTTGTACGAACGCAGTGGGGGGTTGTTGTCCTTTTGTTTTTTTTGGGTTCCTGTACCTCAACTCGCCCGGCCGATCAGATTGTGTATAATGCCGTTATTTATACGGTAGATTCATCGTTTTCTGTTCGAACAGCCATGGCTATCCGAAATGGCCGCATTTTGGAAACGGGAGACAGCAAAGGAATACGACGGAAATACCGGAGCGACAGCCTGCTGGATGCCGGCGGGCGGGCCATTTTTCCCGGATTTACAGATGCTCATTGCCATTTTACCGGGTATGCTACCGATCAATGGAAATGTGATCTCACGGGCACTCAATCGTTTGATGAAGTCGTTCGGCGTATAACCGAATACAGTAAGGATGCGCCAGCTTTTTGGTTGTATGGACGAGGCTGGGATCAGAATGACTGGCCACAGAAAGTCTTTCCGGACCGGGCTGTGCTCGACAGTTTATTTCCCGACCGACCGGTGTATTTAAAACGCATCGACGGCCATGCCGCCCTGGCAAACCGCAAAGCGCTGGAGCTTGCCGGCATTTTTTCCGGAACCGATCCGCATATTATACCGCAGATTAATGGCGGGCGTTTCGAACGAACAAACGGACGACTGACCGGCGTGTTGATTGACAATGCCATGCATGGTGTTGAGCGGGTCATTCCGGCCATTTCGGATTCGTTGGCCAGGCAGTACATACGTTCGTTTCAATATCGCTGTTTTTCATATGGGCTCACCGGGGTGCATGATTGCGGCATCAGCGAACATCAATTGTCGTTGCTGCAACGGGAAGAACAATCGGGCGACTTGAAGATGGGTGTGGTCGTTTATTTGTCGGATGATTCAAGTTATTATGATCGCTGGATTGCTTCCGGCCCGAAAACCGGCGAACGGGTGCATGTAGCCGGATTTAAACTCTACGCGGATGGCGCCTTGGGTTCGCGGGGCGCCTGTTTGTTGCACGATTATCATGACCAGCCCCATTGGAAAGGATTTTTACTTCAGGATGTGGGGCATTTCGAACGGGTTGCTCAAAAGCTGGCTACTTCTTCTTTGCAGATGTGCACGCATGCCATCGGCGACAGTGGCAACCGCGAAATACTGCGCGTTTATTCGTCTGCGTTATCTGGTAAAAAAGACCATCGCTGGCGCATCGAACACGCACAAGTTGTGGATCGGCGGGATATTCGGCTGTTTGGACAGACCGGCATTATTCC
>JBJTXG010000363.1:0-2894 GCA_046082125.1 Ferruginibacter sp.
TGCCGGTGGCCGACAGCATCAGTTTTAAGGTAGAGGATACAACCGGTCGGTTTGTGCTGTATAATTTCAAAACGGTGCGGAAGCGTGATTACCCGTACTTTTTCACAATCTACCCTGATTCGGCGGTTTTGTTTGGCCTTCCGTTATATCCCTATTCGTTGACGGGGTTGCCTTCAACAATATCATCGTTATTCCGGTTTAACCGATCCGATTTGCAAATCGTATCGGCATCCATTGTACAGGGTTCTGTTTTTCGGTTGGTGCTCAATCGCGCTGTTCGGGTTGGTGACTCTATTTCATATACCGCAGGACGAAATAGTCAGCCGCTACGGTATAGTAGCGGATTGGCTATGGCCGATTTTCCCATGGTGCCGTTACAGCGGGATGTATGGCCGAAAGAGCTCGCCATACCCGGAATGATCCGATTCAACACTGATACCAAAAAGTTTGAGTACTTTAATGGCACTACTTGGCGAAATATGCATTGATGACAAATTGAAAAACGTATGAACAAGACAGTTGGTTTCAAACAAGCAAGTACACCAGCAACAGCTCAATGTTGGCTCACTGCAATCGTTGTTATTCTGATGACCGTTAATGGATATGCCCAGGTCAAAATCGGCGGTGAGCCTAATGCGGTTCAACCGGGCGCTGTTTTGGAACTCGAAAGTACGGATAAAGCGTTTTTGTTGCCCAGACTTACAACCGCTCAGATGCGTACAATCGTTCAGCCGGTAGGAGGCATGATGGTGTATAACACCGACAGCAACTGTTTGTATGTTTATGTTCCTTCGAAATCCTGGAGTGCACTTCGTGTAGGCGAAACAACCAACTCTTTAAATACGGCGGTTTGGCCTTACCATTCCAACGACCGACTGGTAGGTACCGAGGGTAACGGGAAAGGGGTTATTTCATTAACAGGCATTGGTCTTACGGCCAGCGGCCAATTCAGTCACGCGGAGGGAAAAGATGCGGTGGCTTATGGTGATTATGCGTGGAGCAGTGGCCTTGCCGATACGTCTTCCGGAACGGCTTCTGTAGTTTTTGGTAATCAAAACAAAGCAACCGGTGCCCATAGTTTTGTGGCCGGTCGACAAAATACTGCCGCGTACCAAGGCGCGGTTGTGTTTGGCGAATCCAATGCCGATACCGGTTGGAATTCCATTGCCGTTGGATTACAGAACCGGATTTACTCGGACGTTTCGTACAGTCATGTGTTTGGACATTTAAATGAGCTTCGTGGCGGTTCGTCGTCGCTGTTGTTAGGCGAATCCAACAGTATGCAATCCGGCCTGGCCAATCTGTTGTCAGGATATGGCAACAGTGCGACGGGTAACTACCAACAGATTTTTGGAAAAAGCAACCAAGCTGTTGCCGGCTCATCGCACTTTATAGCCGGCGAAAATAATATAGCGCACAGCGGATCAGCCAATGCGCTGATTGGATTTGGCAACACCGCGTCTGGCAATTATCTGGCGGCATTCGGCAGAGATAACAGTGTATTTTATCAATCGGCTGTTGCGTTTGGGCAACAGAATCAGGATAGTGGGTTTGCCAGTATTGCCGGCGGCTTGTCGAATATCATCGAACGGGATGTCAACTACAGCATGTCGTTTGGTCAGGGAAACCTCTCCACCCGAAATCTGCGGCTGACCAACGGAACGCCGGGGGCCGGAACCTTTACGGCCGGTATTGGTAATGTGAACAGTGGGTTTGCTTCGACGGCACTGGGTTCATCGAACCGAAGCACGCATTTATATGGACTAGCCGCGAACTACGGCAATCTCTCCAATGCATATGCCATGAGTGCGTTCGGTCATTTTAACGACACAACAGCTTCCGTAACCAGCAGTAGTTTTATACCCAATGAAATCTTGTTCTCCATCGGAAACGGAACCTCCAATACAGCTCGTCGAAACAGTTTTACCATGTTGCGCAACGGATTTACCACCATCAATGCCGGCAATCAAAACGGACCCAATATTCCCCGGGCGGAACTGGATGTACGGGGTACCGGTGCTATGATCGTACCGGTGGGTACGTCGGCACAACGGCCCCTGGCTCCGGTGGCCGGCATGATCCGATTATGCACCGATTGTCCGGGTGGCCCTGTATTACAGGGATATGACGGAACGGCCTGGGTTAACCTCTAATCGGATACCTTCGTATCCAGTCATTACATGCAAAAAAAACGTCTATTCGGAAATTTTTTATCGATTTCGGTGATACAGGGACTAAACTACCTGTTTCCCTTGATTGCGTTTCCGTACTTGTTGCAGGTGTTGACCGTTTCCGGGTTTGGTGTTTTCACGCTGGCTCAAACCGGCATTTTATTGGCTGATCTGGTGGTTTCGTTTGGTTTTGGATTAAGCGCCACCAAGCGGATTTCGCGATTTGCGCATCATCCATTTACATTGAATGCAACTATAGTTTCGGTCTATCTTATCAAATTGATCTTGTTACTGGCATTGGCATTAGCAACAACGTTAGCTGCTTTTTTCATTCCCTACACGCACCAGCATTGGATGCTTTTTTTGGGTGCTTTTTTGTATTTGTTTGGTAATGTACTGATGCCAGACTGGTATTTTCAGGGAGTTCAGCGGATGCAGGTGCTGACCTGGATTACGTTTATATCCAAACTGTTTGCCTTGTTATCATTGTTTTTACTGGTCAATACAAAGGATGATCTGGACTGGGCGGTTCTCACAACAGCCAGTGGCAACCTAATTGCTGGTATTTTGGGAATCGTGACTATGTTCTATCATGTTCGTGTACGCTTTCGTGTTATACGTGTCCGGCATATGCTGCTTGTCTTTAAAGAGAGTGCAATCATCTGGTCTAGTCTGATTCTGGTACCACTCTACTCTTCTGTGAATGTTTTTATCCTTCAGGCC
>JBJTXG010000364.1:0-5854 GCA_046082125.1 Ferruginibacter sp.
GCCTCCCAACTTCACAATCTCAGATCCAATCAGCGTTTCGGCTAGCCGACTATACGTACTCATACAGTTAATTCGATGATATTTTACGATTGATTTAATAAAAAAGACAAAAAAGTAGACAACGTCGAACTTATATATCCGTTCATTAAACAGAAATGTTGAAAAAAATTGAATAAACAGCTGTTTCAATTGCTTGTCGGCGATGGCTGTTTTCTAATTTTGCTTCTATCAAATTAACTGTATGAGTACGTATAGTCGGCTAGCCGAAACGCTGATTGGATCTGAGATTGTGAAGTTGGGAGGCATTATTCGTGAGCGGGTTCGTCAGGGCATTCCCGTTTTTAATTTTACGATTGGTGATTTTGATTCGTCTATTTTTCCGATTCCGGAAAAGTTGCGTGATGAGATCATCCGGGCCTATCAGGATGGGTTCACCACGTATCCGGCGGCTGACGGAGAGCTGGAGTTGCGCGATGCGGTCCGGCATTTTTTACATCGAACGCTGGGATTGGATTATGCGGCCGATGAAGTGTTGATTTCCAACGGCGGTCGTCCGTTGATTTATGCCATTTACCGTTGTCTGGTTGATAAAGGTGACAAAGTCATTTATCCGGTACCGAGCTGGAACAACAATCATTATACACATTTTACCGAGGGTGAGCATATCACCATACCGGCCAGTCGTGATCATCATTTCATGCCTTCCGCCGAGCAGATTGAACCCTATATAAAAGAGGCTAGGTTATTGGCGCTTTGTTCACCACTGAATCCAACCGGCACGGTGTTTACCGCCGAAACACTGGGTGCGATCTGTGACTTGGTGCTGGCCGAAAATGCCCGCCGCGGACCGGATCAGAAAAAACTGTTTGTGCTATATGATCAGATATACTGGACACTCACGTTTGGGAATACACGCCATGTGGATCCGGTATCCTTGCGTCCGGAGATGAAGGCTTATACTGTGTATGTAGATGGTATCAGTAAGGCCTTTGCATCAACCGGGGTACGGGTTGGATGGACCATGGGACCTAAAGAACTAATCGCCAAAATCAAAGCAGTAAACAGCCATGTGGGATCGTGGGCGCCAATGGCAGAGCAAAAAGCGACGGCCCGTTTTTTATCGGATATCCAAGCCGTTGATCAATACCTCCATGCATTTCGTGATGCGATTGAACTTCGTTTACGTGGCTTGTACGACGGATTCATGCAACTTCGTCATGAAGGATTTCCGGTGGATGCCATTGCACCGCAGGCAGCCATCTATCTAACCGTGCAGGCTGATCTGTGTGGTAAACGATTGCCCGACGATACGCTGATTGAAACACAGGAGCAGGCCACGGCTTATTTATTGGAAGCCGCGCACTTGGCAATGGTTCCTTTTGGTTATTTCGGGGCCGATCGAAACAGCAGCTGGTATCGCATCAGTGTGGGTTGCTGTCGGGAATCCGATATACCGGCTGTGATCCATTCATTACGCAGCGCGTTGTTGGCGTTGACATAAAAAACACGATTCGGCACACCGCTTTAATACAACGGTATTAGTCATCTAAAAATAAATCCGGGTACAGTGGCTGGCCGGGTGCATAGGCGTAATGATCAACGTTCGTTACACCGGCTATACGCAGCACCTCTTCGTCTATGCATGATTGTCCGGTATATTCTTTTGCACTTTTTGATAAAATTTCCAGTGCTGCATCGGCTACGATGTCGGGTGTTCGGCTCATGCGCATCAGGGCTTCACCCCCTAACAGATTATTGACGGCGGCGGTAGCAATTGTTGTTTTAGGCCACAGCGTGTTTGAGGCGATGCCGAAAGGCTTCAGTTCTTCGGCCAGTCCGAGGGCGATCATACTCATGCTATATTTACTGATGGTATAGGCGAGATGGTCTTTGAACCATTTCGGATTCAGGTTGATTGGTGGTGCGAGGGTGAGTATGTGAGCGTTTGTTGCTTTTTTCAATGCGGGTATGCAGTGTTTTGACATCAGGTAGGTTCCGCGGACGTTTACGGCTTGCATCAGGTCGTATCGTTTACTTTCGGTTGTGTTTGTATTAGTCAGTTGGATAGCCGACGCATTGTTTACCAGTATATCGATACCACCGAAATGTGCAATACCTTTTTCAACGGTCGTTATGATTTGTTCTTCTGACCGGATATCACAAACCAGCGGTAATGCATTTCCGCCCGCTTCCTTGATTTCATCGGCGGCGCTGTAGATGGTACCACCCAGTTTGGGGTTTTCTTCGGTTGATTTGGCGGCAATGATGATATTGGCTCCTTTCGATGCTAGCGTGAGGGCGATAGCTTTTCCGATACCTCTGGAGGCACCGGTGATTAGGGCTGTTTTATTTTCAAAATGCATGAAGTTGAATTAATAAAAAAAGGTGTTGAATGTGGCTTCATCATATCCTACCAGCACCTGTGTTCCTATTTCGAGGATGGGTCTTTTGATGGCGCTCTGGTGTTCCAGCATGATACGAATAGCCAGAGTCGCTGTCAATTTTTTACCATCAAAGGTGGGGGCTAGTTTTTTCCAGGTAGTGCCTTTGGTATTGAGCAGGCGTTCCCAGCCAAGCTGATCGCACCATTGTTTTAGTTTTTTTTGATCGATCCCTTGTTTTTTATAATTATGGAATTCGAAGGCAATGTTATTTCGTTGCAGGTATTGGATTGTTTTCTTGATCGAATCACAGTTGGGGATACCATAGAGGATGACAGAGGGTTTCATATGATGTCCAATTTAGGGAATTAAGTGAATTGAATTGGTTGACATTGATTTATCGATTTAGACCAAAAATTGGTTCGAACCAGGTTCGAATCAGGCACGAACCAAGCACGAACCAGGTTCGAACCAAGCACGAATGCAGACGCTACGGTTATATAATCCGGAGATTGATCGTCCGGATCTGCATCCAGACAATCAACGATTTGTCTGGACCATACCCGCATGCAGACAAACCGATTTGCACGCATTGAATCTAAGGTTCACCTGGGCCAAGCACCTGTCATTCCCTCACTAGAAATCGTCAATCCTTCAGGCATCGAACAGAGAGGCCATCTCCTTGGAAGCCATCAAACCGGGTCATATACGGACTATCATGATACAAGGTTCGATACCAGGCGAGCGTGACATCATGTGTTGAGGCACTCCACCAAAAACCAAGTTGTCCTATATGGAAAAAGGCGCCCTCGTTGTGCCGAAATCCTCCCGGCATGGCGGAGAAGCCATTACTTCTTGAGCCATTTCCATTTTCATACCATCCAGATGAAGCCTTTAGAACATGGCCGGCTTCACTTTCACCATCGAGCGTATTGACGAGTGCTGTCCACTCCGCATCCGTGGGGATATGCCAACCGGTTGGGGCTAAACCGCGCGGGTCATTTACGGCATACCAGTTATAGAGTTTTCCGTACCGGCCATTGGTGGTGGAGTCGTTGTTTACATAACACCAGGCGGGCTGTTTATTGATATGAGCGCGGAACCATTCTTCATTTGATTTTGCCTGTGTAATCAAATCACCATTTCGGAAGCGGGTCAGGTCTAGGTTATGAGTACCCCAAACCTGTTTGCCGATTTTTACGGTTTGACCAAAGCATAAAGAGTTGGCTATCAATAAAATAAATAATAAAAGAGATGTGCGCATTTGATTAGATTTTTGAGCGTATTATGTAAGGTTTATTAACACTGTTGGTTTGAATGCAGACGCTTCGGTCTGCATAAATTCCGACGCTACGGTTTTAAAATCCGGACATTGATCGTCCGGATCTGCATCCAGAGAATCGTTGATTTGTCTGGACCAAGTACGAACCATGCACGAACCAGGTTCGAACCAAGCACGAATGCAGAAATTACGGATCTGCATAAATTCCGACACCTTGGTTTTATAACCCGAACAAAGAACGTCCGGTTCTGGTTCCAACCAAAAAATCACAGATTGACACCCAACGAATCGTTCATTCGGCGCAACCACATTAGAAATCAGGTAGTTTCGGCTTGTTTTTCATGATGGCATCGATCTTCTCCATCACGTCGGTTGTTAACATCGACACCACATCCAACGATTTCAGGTTTTCTACCAGCTGCTCTTTCTTAGTGGCACCGAGTATTACGGTACTCACTTGCGGATTTTTCAAACACCAGGCAATGCTCAGCGCCGCGGTACTAACGCCTAGCTTATCCGCTAGCTCACCCAGTTTCTTCACTTTTTTCAGATTGTCTTCGAGCATCCACCGGTCTTTGAGCCAATCGAAACCCTGTAAGGCAAAGCGACTGTTCTTGGGGATGCCATTGTTGTATTTGCCACTCAGTAACCCCGAGGCCAGCGGACTCCAGATGGTTGTACCCAAACCAACCGTGCGAAACACATCCAGATATTCACGCTCCATTTTTTGACGCTCAAACAGATTGTATTGCGGTTGCTCCATCGTTGGACCAATCAGGCGATAATCAGCGGCCACCCGATGCGCTTCCATGATCTCCACGCCACTCCACTCCGAGGTGCCCCAGTAAAGGATCTTGCCCTGCTGAATCAGTTGATTCATGGCCCAAACCGTTTCTTCGATGGGTGTGTTCTTATCGGGTCGATGACAAAAATACAGATCGAGGTAATCCACCTGTAGGCGTTGAAGTGCCTCATCGCAAGCTTCAATCACATGTTTGCGATTCAGTCCCGTTTGGTTTGGTTTATTGTCCTTCCCGCGCCAACCAAAATACACTTTCGACGAAACCACAAACGACGTGCGGTCCCATTTTTTCTTTTTCAGTACCCGGCCCATCATTTTTTCGCTTTCACCGAGGGCATAGATTTCAGCATTATCGAAAAAATTAACACCCCGATCATAGGCCAGGCCCATCAGCGTATCAGCGGTTTTATCATTGATTTGTTTACTGAAGCTTACCCAACTTCCAAAAGAAAGGGCACTGACTTGTAATCCGGATTTACCCAGGCGACGGTATTGCATACGAGATGGTTTTAGATCGCAAAAATAGTCCGAAAAGGTGTAAGAGGACCTACTCTTAATCAGTGGAACAGATTGTCCACGTCTACATGCAGTGCCTGACAGATGCGAAGTAGGGAAAGAATAGAGGTGTTGATTTCGCCGCGCTCGATACGCCCCAGCTGACGGTACTCGATTTCAGCTTCGTGGGCGAGCTGCTCCATGGTCAGGCCTTTTTCCTGCCGAATCCGGCGGAGGTTACCACTCACTTTTTTCAGGTATTTTTCCTGTTCGCCCGGTTTCACGGTACGAAACTCAAAAGAAAGCGAAAGAAAAATTAGGTCAGATATGACCTATTATTAAGATTTGTGTCAGGTGCGCTTTCAAATTAGGAAGATTTTAATCATACCCATGCAATTACCTGAAAAGTGGTTCCACGAGAATCTTCCACCAAAACGCGTATTCGTTGGTTATTCCTTTCACAAATAATAAATACCACTTATACATTTTAATTATCTAAAAAACAAAAACGATGAGGAAGAGTGATCGTCAATATTATTTATTGGCAATCATTTTAATACTATTTAGTAGCTGTAAAGTACATAAATACTTATCGGTGCTAGATGGCAGCAAGGCAGACGGCACCATCACGTTATATTTTGAATATGGATCTATGGAGAGGCCTGTTGTTCACTGGGATGAAGCTAAAAAAGAGGCACTTTCCAAGTGTAAAAATTGGGGTTACAATAATGCCGAATTCTTTGGGTCGGGTGTAAAACAGTGTACCGCTTACAATATTAACGGACAATGTATTCGTTGGAGAGTTATATACAAGTGCCAGTGTATAAATTAACGTAAACCACCTTTTGTTTGTCTTTTAAAACTATCGATAATGAAAATAATCATTTATTTATC